>CAZYHJ010000028.1:0-11725 GCA_964646645.1 uncultured Saprospiraceae bacterium
GGTACTGCAATCGATCCACTGGTGTCATGTTGAGCAGCACCAACACTCTTTTGTCCGGATTGACGGCAATGCGTTCAAACACCAGGACGCTCTGCTGATAATCATCAACACGCACCCAGTCAAATCCTTCAGGCTTGGTGCAACATTCATGCAATGCCCTCTCGTGACGGTATAAATGATTCAGTGCTTTTACCCAGGCCATCACTCCTGCATGTGACTCATAGTCGAGTGAATCCCACTCAAGCTGGCCGGCAAATTTCCATTCATTCCGCTGGCCAAATTCGGCCCCCATGAACAACAGCTTTGCGCCGGGATGCGTAAACATATATCCCAACATCAAACGCAGGTTCGCAAATTGTTCTTTGCCCTTACCTGGCATTCGGGTGAGTAAGGTGCCCTTGCCATGCACCACTTCATCGTGAGAGAAAGGCAGGACATAGTTTTCAGAATACTGATAGATCAGACTGAAGGTGATCTGGTTGTGATGATGTTTTCTGAAGAGCGGATCCTGTTTGAAATACTTCAGGGTATCATGCATCCAGCCCATCATCCATTTCATACCAAAACCAAGCCCTCCGTTGTAAGTGGGATGAGATACTTTCGGAAAATCCGTGGATTCCTCTGCCATGGTGATGATGTCCGGATGATAATGGTACACCGTCTCATTCATGGCCTTGAGAAAGTCAATCGCTTCAAGATATTCCCGGCCACCAAATTTATTGGGTTCCCATTCCCCTTCTTTCCTGGAATAATCAAGATAAACCATGGAGGCCACCGCATCCACACGCAGCCCATCCGCATGAAATTCATCAATCCAGAAAAGCGCATTGCTGATCAGAAAAGATTTGATTTCATGGCGACCATAATTAAAGATCAGGCTGCTCCAATCCGGATGATATCCTTTACGGGTATCCGGATGTTCGTACACATGACTTCCGTCAAACATGCCCAGGCCATGTCCATCCGTTGGAAAATGCGAGGGCACCCAATCCAGAATCACACCGATGTTGTGTTGATGCAATCGTTCGATGAGGTATTTCAAATCATCCGGTGTGCCAAACCGACTCGTCGGTGCAAAGAATCCTGTGATCTGGTATCCCCACGAAGGATCATAGGGATGTTCCATCACCGGCATAAACTCCACATGCGTAAAGCCCATTTCCGTGAGATATTCCGGCAGTTCCGCTGCCAGTTCACGATAGGAGAGGGGAGTACCGTCCTCATGTCTCCGCCATGATGCCAGATGCATTTCATAGATGGACAGCGCGGCACCAAGACGATTGTGCTCATGGCGTTTCGTCATCCATTCCTCATCTCTCCAATGGTGACGATCTTGCCAGATCACAGAGGCTGTCATCGGAGGATGTTCATGAAAACGGCCGAAAGGATCTGCCTTGATGCCTTTCCAACCTTGATGTGATTCGACGGAATATTTATAAAGTTCACCGGCATCAAGTCCGGGTATAAATCCTTCCCAAACCCCTGAACTATCCCACCGTGGATAGAGGTCATGGGCATGCGCTTTCCATTGATTGAAATTGCCGATGACCGACACTCTGGTAGCGGAAGGAGCATAAACAGCAAAGGTGACGCCTTTCACTCCATTGATTTCAGCAGGGTGTGCCCCCATTTTCTGGTAGAGCCTGCAGTGATTGCCCCCCTGGAATAGAGAGATATCATAATCTGTCAGGACATTATGCTGTTTCGCTTTGTTCATCACCTGCAAAATATGGAATATTGCCGAGTCACCAGATGACATAGTCCTCATTAAGTCCCCTTTAGGGGATTTAGGGGCCAATGAAGCAATTGACAATTGGCAATTGGCAATAGGTTTGAGGAGATTTGGGTAGGGGTTCAATATTTTGAACCCTGGCCGAAATGTTGGATCCCGGGATTATTCATTTTCGTCCTGATCATCGGGAGTAGCGACGATCCCATGCATTTTGCACCAATCACATTCGCCGCAGCCTTTATTAAATTCCAAGGCCTGGATTTTTTGCCAGGTGGTGACAATCTGTTGGGTAACGATCTCACGGTCGGCATCGGTCACCACAATATTTCGCTCCACAAAAGTGCCGTCTTTCTTTGGCTCGAGGGCATGTACATAGCCTGCAGTCATGCGCTTCCGGATCCGCGGATCCTGTTGGAGCAGCAGATCATAGAAGACCATTTGCCGCCAGTAATCTCCACCTTCCGGTGCGGAAGCATCCGGAGCTTTCATTTTGGCGATGATGTTTTCAGGTTTTCCGGTCTTATAATCGTACACCATGATTTGTCCATCGAGCTCGTCAATGCGATCGATAAATCCAGTCACCGGCACACCGGCGATATGTGTATCCCGGATACGGAATTCGGTTTTGTATTTGACCTGGTCCGACCAAAGATGCTGATAGGCGTCATAGTATTGCCCAAGCACCTTTTGGCCATAGGTCATAAAATCATCATATTCCTTATCTGTAAACCGATGCCGGTGGTTTTCCATGTAGATTTCATACATCCGCAACATATAGTCCTTTCCGGCAGCGAGATCTCCGTCTTCATAGCGCTTTTTGAAAAGATACTGTAGCGCCCAGTGCAGACCACTACCAAACATCATGTGCGCTTTCTCTCCGGCTGGGATGCGCAGGATATTCTCGTAGAAAAAGGCCACCTGGCATTCCATGTATTTATTGATCGCCGAGACATTCATGACATAATTGCGGACACGTTCCTGGATTTCAGTCTGGTCCAGTAACACGCTGGTGCTTTGATCCCCTGACATGAGCGCCACCAGATATTCGGCCTGCAGATTTTCATCCACTGTAGGTGTTTGCAGACTGACATGGTCTTCGGAGGCAATCAATTCACTGACATACTTGCTTCGGACAAGATCACCGCCATCATCTTTTTTCAAGGGAAAGGTCAGGGACAGATCATACTTGGCCCTTGTCATTCCCACGTAAAGCAGGCGGCGTAAATCCTGGTCCTGTATATCCGTTTCTGAAGCTGCTAACGCAGACTCATTGGTCGACCTGACGAGATTGTCCGGCATGGAGAAGGATTGATTGTTGCCACGTTTTTTCTCCCATTCCCCTTCGGTTGAATTCTTTATAATCACTTTTTCAAACTCAAGCCCTTTGGCCCCATGCAATGTAGAAAGCACAATGCCTTTGGGTGGTGGAGCCAGGGATTGCATCGGCAAACTGATTTTATAGGTATCCATCATGTGACAGATGTCCAGCAGATCCGCAATAGTAAAACTCCTGCGCCCTGCCGCTTCCTGATCGATAAAGGTGAGAAAGGATTTCATCGCGTAGAGATGATGAAATTTTTCCTTTTGACGCAGCACCCAATCCATAAGGCCAAAGTGGTGCATCACCCATTCGACAAAACCCATCAGGGTCATGGTGTGATAAGTGGTGATACTTTTCGTCAACACATCAGCCACGTGGAGTATCCAGGCCTTATCGATAAAAGAAATCTGATTGAGTTTTTCCGGATCGCAAAGCCAGTTGTAAAGCGAGACCCGTTGTTCCCGTTCACTGGCGGTGTAGGCCAGGATCAGTTTCTGCAGATCATAAGGTTTGGGATCAAGATATTCGAGATGAAGCACCCGATAGAGCTGTGCATCATCATTGTCCGCCCCTGCACTCAGTTGATGGATGCAATTCAGGATATCAAGCAGATTCGTGATCAGCGGATGTTGAAGGACATCTCCGCTACGCGCCATGTGATAGGGTATGCCCGCACCTTTCAGCGCTTGTGCCAGGTCACTTCCCAGTGCATGCTTTGGATACAGGACCGCCAGTGTACCTTCTGTTTTCTCTTCATACCACCGCCTGACCTGGTGAAAGATATCCGCATTTTCATATGTCAGCGTTGGATAGGCGTACACATGAACAGGCTTGTCATGTCCTGCATATTTTCCGGCCCCTACGATGATTTTTTCCGCGGCATAGATCTGTTGTATGGCACTTGCGGAGACCGGGCGCATCAGTACCCGGGCGGCATCAATGATTGTCTGCGAACTGCGATAATTTTCCTGCAGGAGAATCACGTCCGGCTGATAGTGATGGTAAAACGAAAGCAGGTTTTCTACATTGGCCCCTTGAAAACGATAGATGGCCTGATCATCATCACCAACCACAAAAACATTGGGCCGGTCCACCCATTCGTGTTCGATGAGCTTACGTAAGATGTCCAGTTGGATACCATTGGTGTCCTGGAATTCATCCACCAGGATGTATTGGAATCGTTCCTGGTAATCTGCCAGCAGGTCAGCATTTTTATCAAAGGCATCATAGACCCAGAGCAACATGTCTTCAAAGTCATATTTTCCCTGCTCCGCCATGAGGTGGTTGAAGTGTTCATATTCACCGACTGCGGCCCTGAGGGTATCCATTTTATCGCTGACTTCTTTTTTAAACTTGTTGCTGTTGAAGTCGCCTTTATTGTTTTCTCCGGATTTTCGCTGATAGGTGTACTTGACATCTTGACGCATGCGCTCTGTGTACTCATCAATCCGTTCCAACATGAATTCAGGCGACCAGTGTTCCTTCTTCATGGTCATGAAGAGATCATTGAGTCGGCGCCATTCAAAGTAGACCTGGCCCTTAAATTTTTTCAAGGGATGTTCAGGGTCAAAGTGGTCAATCAGTTGCTGCAGCAAACGGAATCGTTCGATCTCTGAAATGGGCTCAAGTTCACGAGCCTGTTGAAACGCAAATGGATTTTCCTGGATGACGAGGTTGCAGAAACTGTGGAACGTGCTGACCTGGATCTTATAGGCTTCGGGACCGAAGTAAAGGATCAGGCGTTGACGCATCTCAGCGGCGGCTGCTTCCGTAAACGTCAGGCAGAGAATGTTGCTAAAATCAGTATCCGCATGTAGCCGGATATTTCCGATGCGGAGGGAAAGAATTTCTGTTTTTCCGGTACCGGGTCCGGCAATCACCATGACGGGTCCGTCAATCGCTTCAACGGCTTTGCGCTGCGCTTGATTTAACTTCCCGAGTTTTTCTTCAAATAGCATAAGGCAAGATTTGGGGTATTACTCCATCGTTTTGGGCGTTGGGTTTGAAAAGCGTTTTTCCTGATAACTCATACTCATCAGGATCATCAGTAAAAATAGTACGGACCCCACTTCTGTATCCAGCGGATGTTCGACCATCATGGTCAGGATTTGGGTTATAAACATAGTGGGGAGCAATGGCTCTTTCCAAAATGTAGGGAATGTCGTTGGATACACCAGCATGATGATCAGCACAAACAATCCAAACAAACCAAAGCAGGCAAAAACATTGATAAACTGATTGTGTGGTTTTTCGTACGCGTCTCTGTTGTAGTTTGTTTTATAATAATCAGCCAGTGCATCCTTGTACCGACCCGGACCTGTTCCAAAGAAAGGATGGGTGTTGCCAATGTTGATACCGGCGCGCCAGGATTGCCATCGTTCGGAATCGGAATATGCAGTGCCCTCCCCGGCATTAAATTTTCCAAGATCATACATCGTGTAGTTGATCTTTTGTTCGAAACCAGGCATTGTTTTATACGCTACAACAGGGGCCAGCACCATCAATGCGATCATGGCGATTTGTTTCCAGCGATGCAGGTGCCTCATATACAGTATAACCAGCGAAAGCATGCCTGCATAGGCGAGCGCCAGTCCGGTGCGTACTGATAGTACATGCAGGAAGTAAAAAAGATAGACCGCGATGATTCCGTAGACCCAGCGTTCCCATGCATATTTATACCGCTTGTCTTCGATCGCAAAGGCCAGGCTGATGATCATGCATGTGGCGACGATTACACTGTAGCGTATATGATTGGTCGGCACCGGGAGTGAACCTCCAAAGCCAAGGCTTTGATTGAAGATGTAGAAGTGCTCGTAGTAGGCTACCTGCACCCACACCGAACTCCAGACCGTCATGATGATCAGACCGAGGGTCACGGCCATATAATCCTTTTTGGAAAAAGGATCCAGCATCGCAAAGGCCATGGGCAGCAATAAAAAGACGATTTTTGGATGCGTCAGTTTCCACCAGGCTGAAACATTTCCCGCATACACCAGGCTGACCAGGTAGAGGAAAAACAGCAGGCTCAGACTCCAATAATGCGGTTTGGCCCGAATCGATTCCAAAACCTTTTTTGGGGTCAATAACCATTTGAATTTCAATGGGTATAACTGAATATCAATACTGGCCACGGCCAGTAAAACAGCGGGCGTAAAACTCAATAAAGCCCTGGACCACAGGAGGGAAATGGCCATCACCATACAAACAAATACCGCCAAAGGCTGACGCAGGGACATGGGGTGAAAGTTAGCCATTAAGTTTGGGTACGGGTAGTTCCGTACTTTTGCCAAATGAATCCGTTTGAGGAATTAAAGCAAATCATTAGCGAAATAGAATCAGCCGCACCCGGTGATGCGGAGGCACTTGAGGCGTTCAGGATTAAATTCCTGGGCAGTAAGAACATTCTTAAGCCCTTGTCTGCCCAAATCAGGGAAGTACCTAATGAGCAGAAGAAGGAATTCGGCCAGTTGATCAATGAAGCCAAGAAGAAGGCAGAAGCTTTGTTTGAGCGTTTACAGGCTGAGCATGCAGGATCCGGAAAGGGCTCCTCTGCGATTCCGGATCTTTCGCTTCCCGGGGCTCCGATTTTCACTGGCAGCCGGCATCCGGTGAGCATCATTATGGAAGAGATCATTGATGTGTTTGCTCGCATGGGTTTCGAAGTGGCGGAGGATCGCGAGATCGAAGATGACTGGCACAATTTCACGGCCATGAATACGCCCGAGGATCATCCGGCCAGGGACATGCAGGATACCTATTATGTGGCCACGCCTCCGGGATGGTTGTTGCGGACACATACATCATCTGTTCAGGCCCGCGTGATGACCACGCGCAAACCACCGATCAGGATTATTGCGCCAGGTCGCGTGTATCGCAATGAAACCGTTTCCGCCCGTTCGCATTGCCAGTTCCACCAGGTGGAAGTGCTCTACGTGGACGAAGGCGTTTCCTTTGCGGACATGAAGCAGACGATCCATCAGTTTGCGCAAGCGATCTATGGTAAAGATGTGGTCACCCGACTCCGTCCATCCTATTTCCCGTTTACCGAACCCAGCGCGGAGATGGACGTTTACTACGGTCTGGCGGACGAACATGCACACCGGATTACTAAAGGGACAGGTTGGCTCGAGATCATGGGATGCGGGATGGTAGATCCGGCCGTACTCGAGACCTGCGGTATTGATTCTACCAGGTATTCAGGATTCGCGTGTGGCATGGGGATTGAGCGCCAGGCGATGATCAAATACAGGATCAATGATATCCGGCTCTTGTTTGAAAATGATGTAAGATTTTTGAAGCAGTTTGCTTCTGTAATATGAGATGAAAAGAAATGCGACCAACGTGGTCGCATTTCTTTTCATCTCAATAATATATTTAACCATTACATGGACGTAAGTATACCCAAGGGCACGCGTGATTTCCTCCCGATCGAAGTCGCGAGGAGGAAATGGATGTTTGGCATCATCGAAGAGGTGTTTAAGTGCTATGGATATGTGCCTATCGAAACGCCTGTGCTGGAAAATCTGAGTACCCTGACAGGTAAATATGGTGAAGAAGGTGATCGGTTGTTGTTTAAAGTGCTCAACAATGGCGATTATCTCGGCAAAGCAGATGACCAGGCATACCAGACGAAAGACAGCAACAAGTTCACGGCCTCCATTGCTAAGCGGGGTTTGCGATATGATCTGACCGTGCCTTTTGCGAGGTTTGTGGTGATGCACCGGAATGATATTGCGTTGCCTTTCAAGCGCTACCAGATCCAACCGGTGTGGAGAGCGGATCGTCCGCAAAAGGGGAGGTATCAGGAGTTTTATCAATGCGATGTGGATGTAGTGGGGAGCAAATCATTGTCCTATGAGGCCGAGTTGATAAAAATATATGATGAGATTTTTCACAGACTGGGTATTCCGGTGATAATTCGGATCAATCACAGGATGCTTTTATCCGGACTTGCCAATGTGGCAGGCATAGGCGAAATGTGGATGGACATGACCATGGCCCTGGATAAACTGGATAAAGTAGGGGAGAGCGGCGTGCGAAAGGAAATGACGGATCGTGGAATCTCTGATGCGGCTCAGGATATCATTTTCAAATTATTGGCTCATGAAGATATCGATGGACTTCTTGCGGCGGTTGAATCAGATGCAAGTGCATCAACCAGTCTTCATGAATTAAAGCAGGTCTTTAGTTATATCGATGGATTGACCTTAAAAAATAGGGTAAAATTTGATCTTACTCTCGCCCGTGGCCTCGGCTACTACACCGGATGTATTTTCGAAGTGACGGCTGTTGATGCGGAAATGGGAAGTCTTGGCGGCGGTGGCAGGTATGATAATCTCACAGGAGTTTTTGGTTGGCCGGATGTGCCCGGTGTGGGCATTTCCTTTGGTGCGGAACGTATTTACGATGTACTGGAAGCCAAAGGACTTTTCCCTGAGAATGTCACTGCCGGCCCAAGGGTGTTGTTCGCTGCGTTTGACGAACCAACTCATCGTTATGCTTTCAGGTGCGTTACACAGTTGCGTGACCTTGGCATCGCTGCTGATCTCTATCCTGAATATGGCAAGCTTAAGAAACCTTTCAAATACGCGGATGATATAGGAGCAGCTTATATCGCGATTGCTGGAGAAACCGAAATGAATAATCACACTCTCAGTGTGAAGGATTTGAAATCAGGGGAGCAGTCTGAAATGCGGATTGAGGAGCTGGCTGCTTTATTTGGTCGCTAGACCGCATCCATCACTTTTGACCCGGGTGGAAAAAGGCCCGGGACCATGCACAACCTCTTTCCGTATACACCGCAGCGTAATAGATGCCTGCGGGCCATTGCTCAATGTCGACTTGCCCGCTCACAGCCATTTTCGTTTTGATCAGACATTTGCCATCAGCTGCAAAGACAAATAATTTACCCGGAAGTTCCTCCTGCCACGAAATGGATATGGACGAAATTTGAATACCCGTAATGCCCTGATTTTCTTGTTCAGGCTCCTCCTCATCAATCGCCAGAGATCCTTCCGCCTCATAGGCCCCAATATCATGTTGTGCCCCCTGTGGCCTTGCAACACCTTCAATATCATCATTTACTCCAAAGGCAGCGCCGGCATTTCCGGTGTTAATTGCTTGCGCATCGTTGAGTAAATGATAGTCGCTGCCGGGTTGAATAAAAATCTCCGCCATGGGATCGGCCAGCATACTATGTGCATCATATCCTTCGGCCTGCCACTCGGTCAGTGTCATGGTCTGTCCGTCACCATCATTGCTCAAACTATTGACGACGATGTTGTAGTCAGAATCAAATCCGCTCACCGCATCCGCATCCACCGCAATACTTCCTCTCCAGGGATGTTGGTTGATCAGGATGTTATTAAAAACCTGTGCGCCGGTGGCCCCATTGACTATCAGCACGCACCATCGCGCATTGCTGGCGTTGACGATGGTATTGTGTACGATCACGGCATTGATAGAGGGCGCTGCACCATCTTGTTGGAATAATGCTATACCTGATGCGTGATTTTCATACAGCAGGTTATTATAGATAAAGGCCCCCTGCACCCCATCGAGATTAATGGCTGCACCTCCGGCGACTCCATTTTCATAGAGGATGTTGCCATAGATCTCCGGATCGGTACTGATGCCGTCTCCGCCCTGGCTACCGTCTGCATTGATCTGGATGCCACCCCGGTTGTTGTGATGACAGACATTGTGCCGGATGATCGATCGGTCGCTGCTGTTGGAGACATAGATGCCGTGTTCGTCAATGGAGTTGAGACATTCATTGTATTCGAGCAGGATATCATCAGTAAATCCGGTGAAGATGCCACGTTCGAAATTGTTGTCACAATAGGTATTGCGGACGATGCAATTGTCGGCAAAGACCAGGCGGATGCCATTGCGGGGTTGATTGATCACACGGACCCCATTGATTTCGATATAGTCTGCATTTTCCACGTTGATGCCATCCATCGTCACCGGGTTGTGTGTATCGATGACTACGTTTGAACCAAAGGCAATAAAAACTATGGGTTGAGCGGCTGTCCCGGTGGTCCGCATATCGAATCCGACATAATTTCCATCCGCAATCCACACCGAATCGCCGGCATCCACCTGGTCCGCGGCATATTGCAAGGTGCGCCAGGCTTGTGCCCAGGAATTGCCGGAGTTGTTGTTATTTCCGGTGGTGGAAACATATCTGGTAGCGGCATTGGTGGAAATGGAAAACGCCAAAAAGACGAATAGGGTAATCAGTCCTGGCTTTAGGGAAAAGGTTAAGGGTCTCATATCTTCCGATGTTAGAAGTTCAATTCGGAGTGAGCGCATGGTAAATGTAACGAAATAATATTAGCCACCAACAGAAAGTTGGGCCAGGCTCAGTGCGCAGGTATTGGTTATTGAAGGAGGATTTTCTGGTAGGAGGAACCGCCATCCCTCCGCATCCTGACCACATACATCCCACGGGGCAGATCCGCTACATCCATGGCATGGGTTACCGACATAGGTGATGATTGGAGTAATGTGCCGTTCATATCAAACAGGTCAAGGGTGATGGGTTCTGCGCAGGTGAGGTAGATGGTGGAGTGAACCGGATTGGGATAAAGGAGGATGTCTTTATGGATGGAAAGGATTCCTGTGGTATTTTCTATCCAAAAGGTATCAGACTTGATACTGCATTCATTGGCATCCTGAATAGTGATGCAATAGGCGCCCGGCGCCAGGCCAGTAAACACGGGAGATAATTGATAGTTAACGCCATCTATGGAATATAGGTAAGGTGGTACACCATTATCAGCTCCCACGACTACGGAACCATTTGATTGGTTATCGCTGGAATTTGTGACATCAAGGTTAAAAATTCCCAGGTTTGATTCAGATAGGACAATCACTTCTGTCGAATCGATACATCCTTCAGCATCGGTGACATAGATAGTGAAAAGTCCGGTGCAGGAATCCCCTACGATGGAGTACATGTAAGGCAGCGTTCCTCCCGAGGCACTGATCTCAATTGATCCATCGCAAACGCCTGGGCAACTGGCGTAACTAACACCCACGAAATCAATGACTAAATTTTCGCACAATGAATCTAAATCTGGATTGAATGGAGCAGCAATTCTATCAGGAAAGGTTGAAAGCGAATTGAGTTGGTCTCCAAATACATGTATCAAATGCTGTGAAGATCCGCACCAAGGGGAAATAGAAAATCCAATCAGCAGAAGTAATCCCGGAGTTTTCATGTTTGTGGGGTAGTTGTTTTACTACACTAATATACTGATTCCGGCAAACAGGCAAGTGCATATCAGGAAATGAACAGTAGGTATTTATCTTCCATCCAACGATTTTTCAAAGCAAGTATGAACATGAAAACGAAAGCACAAAAAAAAATCAGCGCCCGTGAGCGCTGATCTTCTTGATACGAATTTGGATATTGATAGTAAGTATTATCAAATTTTCCGTTATCAAAGATAATCGCCTGATTTATATGTTGTATCCTTTTTGAAAAAAAATTTTCACCCCACCGCTACCGGATCACCGACAATAATCTGACCTTCACGAATCACTTTTGCAGTCCATCCCGCTCTTCCGGAAAATGCATCCACCGCACCTGCGCCGAAATTTTCATTCATCCTGTTGCAGGGCGTACAGTACCCGGTGACTTCCACAATCACATCATGACCCAG
>CAZYHJ010000028.1:11825-21963 GCA_964646645.1 uncultured Saprospiraceae bacterium
ATGATGGATTTGATTGCGTTCATTGGTTGCTGGTTTTCAATTTTCAAGTGTGTATCCGTTTCCCGCGATCAGGTGTTCGGCGATCGTTCTGCGGGCCTGAATGGAATTTATCGCAGGGTACTGGGAAAATCTTTTTACACCCTTGATCATGATCAGGAGCTCATCCCCGGTCGCAAATCCCATCAGCGCATCGGTCGCATGTTTCTGAATCCGGTGCTGTGCCTCGCTGATAAATAGTTGCGTAATGGCTTTGATCACATCAGCCGGTTGTTGAAAATTTCCGGCGGACAACTTCTCCGCACGGAGGAGAAGAGATTCTGCGACAAAGCAATCAATACCGATATCCGCAATCCGCATGACGATTTCCTGGCTTTCATTCAGGTCATGCTTGCCGTCCATCTGGTATTTTACAGCGGCACCCGCCACGAGCAACATATTCTTTTTAAAGTGGTTGATGGCCGTATGTTCAGCAGCCCAGGGTCCTTCATCCGTGGATTTGACAGGCATGGACATCAGTTCTTTCTGCACGGCCCATGCGGGTCCGACGAGATCCAATTCCCCTTTGAGTGCTTTCTTGATGATCCGATCCACCAGCAGCAGGCGATTGATTTCATTTGTGCCCTCGTAGATCCGGTTGATCCGCGAATCTCTGTAAATCCGTGCCGCCGGATATTCTTCAGAAAAACCATTTCCGCCATGGATCTGCACCAATTCATCAATGACAAAATCGAGGTATTCAGATCCGGCCACCTTCACGATGGCACATTCGGCCGCAAATTCCTTGGCAGCTTCCAGCATGGCCTGTTCAAATGAAGTTCCTCCCGCGGTCAATTCATCTTTGAGTTGCCCCATCATATCCGAGAGCCGGTAGACCGCGGATTCTACGGCAAAAACGAGTACACCCATTTCGCCAAGCTTGTGCTTAATGGCCCCGAAGGAAGAAATCGGTTTGCCAAACTGGATCCGTTCATTCGCGTATTTGACGGCGATATCAATGCATTTTTTAGCACCGCCCATCGTCATGGTACCCAGTTTAAACCTTCCTATGTTGAGTGTATTAAATGCAATCTGGTGGCCGTGTCCTACTTTGCCCAACACATTATCTGCGGGAATCATCACATTTTCAAAAAACACCTGGCGGGTAGATGAACCTTTGATGCCAAGCTTCTTTTCCTCCGCTCCAAGGGTGATGCCAGGCGTATTGGCTTCTACTACAAAACCTGTGAAGTGTTCGCCATTCACTTTGGCAAATACCGTAAACAAGTCTGCAAATCCCGCATTGGTGATCCACATCTTTTGTCCGTTGAGGATATAGTGTTTACCATCAGGACTGAGGTCTGCGCGCGTCCGGGCAGCGAGAGCATCGGATCCGGATCCAGGTTCCGTCAGGCAATAGGCAGCCTTCATCGCACCGGAACATAATCCAGGTAAATATTTTTTCTTTTGTTCGTCCGTACCGAAATAAAGAATGGGCAGCATACCGATCCCGATGTGTGCGGCAAACGTGGTATCAAAAGAGCCTCCTGCCCAGCCCAGTTCGTCCGCGATCAATGTATTTGAATTCGTGTCGAGCGGATTGCCACCAAAAGCTTCGGGAATATGCGCGCCGAGTAATCCTAATTCACCCGCCTTTTCCATCAGGCCTACCTGGGCATCAAGGTCATGTGCCTTATCGCCCATTTCCCTTACAAAGTCATTACACATCTGACGGACCATGCGCTGGTCCTCATTAAATTCTTCCGGAATAAAGACGTCAGCGGAAGCCATGTCCCGGATGATAAATTCTCCGCCTCTGAGTGCTTTGGTGTCTGCCATGTGTTAGGTTATGATTAAGGTAAGAGGAGTGTATTGAGGTATGCTGTTCTGTTGTAAAAACGATTATCCCTGGTTATTCATTGCTTCGGTTTATCCGGAAGCGAGATGGTAATCTGGTATCCTCCGGATTGAGGTTTATCTTTATTGGTGGAAGATGGAGTTGAACTGGTCACCTGATACTGTATTTGCAAAGAAGATGGAGTGTTGTTTATTTTTTTCGTGGGAGTGAGTTTTTCGGGTGATCCGGGCAGTCTGAAGTGGATGTGAAGTTTCCGGCTGTATTTGGACTTGATTTTTCCATCCTCCGGAACACGGAATTTCATACCTCGCACGATACGGAGCGCCTCCTCATCGCATCCATCCCCGATGCCGGCGATGATATTTGCTTCGGTCACATTTCCTTTATAATCGACCGTGTACCGAACGGATACCGTCCCTTCGGTCTTTTTCTCCAGGGCGGCTTTGGGGTAGCGCAATTCCTTTTTTACGTAGGCGTCCATGGCTGCGCGGCCACCCTCAAAGTAGGCGGATTTGACAAAGTCTTTGTCTTTTCGTTCCTTCTTCATAGTGTTATAAACAAATCCGGAGCCAATGGTTGCGATGGATCTACCGCATAGCCCGAAAAATCAGTCAATCCTTGTGCACGCAAAACATCTTCATCAATTAAAAACCGACCCGTCATTTCATCCGGAGGCTGACTCAAAATATAAGCTGTGGCATCTGCTACAATGGCGGGCCAGCGGGATTGTTTTATTAATGCATCCCCGCCCAGTAAGTTCTGAACGGCAGCTGTGGCAATAGTCGTTTTTGGCCAAAGCGCGTTGACCCCGATGTGATGGTATTTCAATTCTGCCGCAAGTCCCAGCGCCACCATACTCATCCCAAATTTACTCATCGTATAGGCCGTATGGTTTTCAAACCATTTCGGTTGCATATCCAGTGGAGGGGATAGGTTGAGGATATGCGCATGTGTGGATTTTTTCAAAAAAGGGATACATGCCTGTGACATCAGAAAAGTGCCGCGTACATTGATCTGGTGCATGAGGTCATATCGTTTGGCAGGTGTATGTTCAATTCCGGCTAGAAATATCGCGCTGGCATTATTGACCAAGATGTCTATGCCGCCAAAATGGTCAGCTGCGGCCTGCGCCACAGCGGTGATATTGTCTTCATTCCTCAGGTCAAGCATTAGGGGCAATGCATTGCCGCCAGCCTTTTTGATTTCATCCGCAGCTTCATAAATAGTGCCTGGTAGTTTAGGATGAGGCTCAGTGGTCTTCGCCGCCAGCACCACATTACATCCGGAGGCCGCGAGTTTTTTAGCAATCGCCAACCCGATGCCTCGGCTTCCTCCGGTGATGAGGGCGGTTTTGTCTTTGAGTACTGACATGATAGTTATTTGGTATAAACAAATGTAAGAAGGTAAGATAGTAAGAAGGCAAGAGTCCCAGCGGGACGATCGATATTTTGCCGGGGGTTTTAACCTCTGGCGATATTTTGCCAAGGGGTTTTAACCTCCGGCAATATTTTGCCAAGGGGTTTTAACCTCCGGCGATATTTTGCCAGGGGGTTTTAACCTCCGGCATTCATCAAGAATCAACTTACCTTTGAAAAGCACTTTGTCTGGTGAATATGGAAATACCTCCCTTGCCATTTGATATTTGCCTGAACCTGGAAAACCTTTTTCTCTATTGGGAAAAGAAGGCCGGGTCAGACGATGCCATTCAACAAATGATGGCCAGGGAAGTATTACGTGTCGCTGCGCCGCTTTGGAACTTCAGACAAACCTCATGCTCGCCTGCCGATTTGAGTCAGAATCCGGAAGCGGTGGAAGCATTGCTTGCTCCCTTTTTTCCGGATGCCCTTTCCGGAAGAGAAATCAAAGCTGCCAGTCTCCCTTTTTTGCCATTCTTTATTTATCAATCCGGCAAACTACAACAGTTGATCAAGGAGGCAGGTCCTGATTTTTCTATTTCAATCAATGGCATTGACAATGATGATCTCTATCGGCTTGCATGTTCAAGGATACTGGAAACGATCTACCAGGTGCCGGTCAATCTGCGCTATCCAATGAATGTAGATATCCCTGACGTCACTACAGGGGAGATCCACCACTTCAAAGTCATGCGCAACAGTGATTACTCTGTCATACGGATCAAGCCGGATACACCACGCCTTACTCCGGAAGACATCGATCGGTTGCTCGACAACAGCCAGGATATCGCTTTATGGAAAAGATTACTTCCTCCCGGAAGCTACGTGTATGAAGGCGTTCACTTTCTCACGTTTTTTGATCAGACCGAGGAGGTTTCACTCTCCGAACTCAAGCGACTATTGCTCCAACCTCAGGCCATGCAACGTCATGAGATTCTGGACCAGGTCGAACACCAGCTTTCCCGCTTCCTGCATGTCGGCAAACTGGATATCGGCTTTGATGCCTTTGATGAAAACGGGTGCGTCATTCGGGCACTGCATGGCGTCGCCACATCGAGCAAACTACTGGAGGATAGTTTTGAGTCTTCTGTCGATGAATGGTATTGTGACAGCGCCTTCGATCCGCTGCTCAAACGAAACGAGATGTATGCCATTTCCAACCGGCAGGACATGCTCAAATCGGGTTCTGTCTTTGTCAGGCGCATGTATGAAAAGGGTGTCGGCAGTTTCATCATCGCCCCACTGACACACAATGACAAGATCATCGCGTTTATCGAACTGACCTCCGCAAAGGAAGGCATGCTCAATTCAGTTGTGGCCTCAAAACTCAAGCAGGTACTCCCTATTTTCAGCATGGTCGTTGGACGGGCCATGGATACCCACCAGATGCACCTTGAGTCCATCATCCAGGATAAGTACACCTCTTTGCATCCAACCGTCACCTGGAAATTTCTCAAGGCAGCAGAGTCTATCTTTCAGGAGGAACTCACCGGCAAAGCGGGCGATACAGATATAGTATTCGAAAATGTCTATCCGTTATTTGGTCAGTTTGATATCCGCGGTTCTTCAGACAAACGTAATGACGCGATTCGGGCAGACATCGCCGAACAACTGGAATTGGCGGCCATCGTTTTGGACCAGGCTATTCTGACGTTTAAATTGCCGATCTATCAACAATTACGATTCCGGGTAGGAAAATATATCCATTCGCTTGAAGAGACGCTCCAGGCCGGAGATGAGATTCGGATCGTAGATTTTATGCGTCAGGAGATAGAACCTGCATTCAGGTTTTTTAATGCCCAGAATGCGCTCAAGCCTGCGGCAGACAGATATTTCAGCAAACTGGACCAGCAGCTGGGTGTGATCTATGACCGGCGAAAGAAGTATGAGCAATCCGTCAATCAGATCAATGAACGGATCGCGGGCTATATACGTCATCAGCAAACGTTGGCCCAGCAAATGTTTCCGCATTACTTTGATCAGTTTAAAACGGATGGTGTCGAATATAATGCGTTTATCGGTCAGTCGCTGGTGCAGGGAAAATCTTTGGATCCGGTACATCTTAAGAATCTCAGGTTGTGGCAACTCCTTGTCGTGTGCGGAGTTGAGAACATACACAGGACCTACAAGCCATCACTTCCGGTGCCGATGGATATTGCCTCCCTGGTATTGGCTTACGGTCATCCGCTGGCTATTCGATTCAGGCAGGACGAACGACGATTTGATGTGGATGGGGCCTATAATGTGCATTATGAGATATTAAAGAAGAGGATAGACAAAGCGTATGTCAAACAAAAAAATGAGCGCCTGACACAACCCGGTCTGCTTTCTATTGTATTTAGTCATGAGCGAGAGGCCGAGGAGTACAGTCAGTATATTCAGTATCTCCAGTCCTGTGGTTATCTGGACACGAACATTGAAGAAGTTCTGCTTGAAGATATGCAAGGCGCCTCCGGGCTGCAGGCTTTCAGGGTGGCCTTTATGTACGAACATTCCCCTGATGAACTGATCAGGGAGATGATGAAAGAACAGGTTTTGTAATTATTCCGAATCTTCTTGTCGTCCCGATCGGGCAGATCAGGGTTTGAAACCGGTCATTTGCCGAATAGGTAGCATCGTAAATCATGCGGGGATTTATTTCGTTGAAAGAAATTTCAACCAACATGATTTTACGCCATCCCTTTTTATTCCCATTAATGTTGTTAAAGAGATCTGCATTGGTCTTTGTGCTTGGGTTTTTCTCCATCATAACTGCTCAAGCCAATACCATTCATGGAACCGTCATGGACAGTGTTTATCAGCCTGTTGATGTTGCTACAGTGAGTTTGTTTAGCTTGCCGGATAGCGTTTTCGTGAAAGCTGAGTTTACGCAGCCGGATGGTTCATTTTCTTTTCAATCTATTGCGGCAGGCGAATATTTTCTTAGAGTTTCCTTTCTTGGATATGCGAATTATTCATCTGCGGCTTTTACAGTGCTGGAGGGCGATGCCGGTGCGGCGATTCCTGATATCATCCTGAGCGCCGCGGGTCATGCGCTGGCAGAAGTAAGTGTCGTAGCTCAGAAACCTTTTATAGAACGTAAGTCCGATCGACTGATCGTCAATGTAGAGAACAGCATTCTGGCGGCTGGCGCAAGTGGCATGGAAGTGCTGGAGCGAGCCCCAGGCCTCATCGTCAATGGGACTGATGTCATCACCATTCGGGGTAGGGCAGGAGTCATCTTCATGATTGATGGAAAAGTCACACCGATGTCCGGACAGGAACTCGCTAATTATCTCCGCGCCATGCCGGCCGGAAGTATTGAACGAATTGAGATCATCACAAACCCCTCCGCGAAATACGATGCCGCAGGCAACGCAGGCATTATTGATATTCGTCTCAAGAAAGAAGCCAACATGGGCACTAATGGTACCTTCACCACAAATTATACTCAGGGTGTTTATCCCAAGGCCGGTGCAGGTATTTCACTCAACCGACGTTCAAAGGACCTGAATGTCTTCGGTGGATACAATTATAACTATCGAAAGGGCTTCAACGAATTGCATCTCTATCGTGTGTTTCTTGAAGATGGCCGACGTACCGGTGCGTATGATCAGGATAACTACCTCGTTGTTCCGTACCATTTTAATTCCGCGCGATTTGGTATGGATTATCATCTGGCCCCAACTACTATCATAGGTATTTTGGCCAACGGGTCGGTTAATAAATTTGATCCCAGTGGTGAAAATAAGAGTCTGGTCGAAAATGCATTTGCTGAACCTGAATCTGCCTTTACAACTTCGAATGAAAGCCATGATCTGTGGCCTTCCTATGCGGTGAATGGTAATGTCAAACATACATTTCCGGATAAAAAGCAAGAGTTGAGTGTAGACGTGGATTTTGCACGCTATTGGAACGAAACCACCCAGCAGTTTACCACGCGTTATTATGATCTCAATGGCGAGGAATCTCAACCCTATTATCTCCTGACGGGTGACCTCGAAGGAGATCTGAATATTCGTTCTGTCAAGGCTGATTTTACATGGCCCATTTCTGAGAAAGCAACACTTGAAGCAGGAGCAAAATCAAGTTTGGTCAGCGCAGACAACAGCTTACTTTTCTTTGATGAAAGCACCCCTTCACAACCTGAGTTGGACAGCAGCGTCAGCAATCATTTTATCTATGACGAGCAAATCAATGCCGTGTATCTCAACGGGCATTACAATTGGCCGAAACTCAGCGTGCAGGGCGGTTTGAGAATGGAGCAAACTATTGCCGATGGCACACAGTTGTTCAATGGAGAGTCCTTTAAGAGAAACTATACCAATTTGTTTCCCAGCGTCTTCTTCAACTATACCTTCAGTGAGAAGTACGCCATGGGGATTAATGTGAGTCGCAGATTGGATCGTCCGTCCTATCAGCAACTCAATCCATTTAAGTTTTTCCTTGATCCCAGTACATATCGTGAAGGCAATCCGTACCTCAATCCCCAATTCACCTGGGCATTTGAATGGAACCATACGCTTGCGCAACGATATACCATTTCGCTTTCATTTGCCCGAACGGATCATAATATTACCCAGGTCATCGCTCCGGTCGAAGGAGAGGAGCGTGTCACCGTACAAACGGATCGAAACCTGGATGAAGTAGATTACTATTCGTTGTCTGGCAGCATTCCGGTGGCTATTGGAAAATGCTGGAACAGTCAGAATTCAATATCACTCTATTATGGAAAGTATCATGGCAGTTATGCAGAGACACAATTGAATTCAGGAAATCTCGTGCTGGATCTTCGAACGAACAATACCTTTTTATTAGGGAAGGACTGGAGTGCAGAGCTTAACTTTTCTTACCATAGCCGGGAGATATATGCGTTTATGGACCTCGAGCCGATGTGGGCGCTGGGTGCCGGAATTCAAAAGCAATTTTTCAACAAGCGTTCTACACTGAAGCTGGCCTTTACAGATATTTTCTGGACTAATCTTCCTTCTGCGTTCATTCAGTATAACAATTACGAAGAGGATTTTGAAGTCTATCGGGATACGCGACTTGCGACGTTGTCTTATACCCATCGGTTTGGAGACACTCAGGTGGCTCCGTCGAGAAGACGGGCAGGGGGCGCGGAAGAAGAGAAGCAGCGAGCCGCAGGTGCAGTCAATGGATAGTAAATCCGGTTTGCCATTGATTTCGGTCAGACCGATGTACCTTCGACCCTTAAATGGATTGGGAATCCACCATAAGGGGTTTTACAGCATATCTCACCCTTGAAAAGGGACTGTCGCCGCATAGCATTGAAGCTTATGTGCGGGATGTGCGACGATTGGGAGTGATGATGACAGTTGATTTGGGGATAACTTCGCCTGTTCTTGTTACGCCTGAACATTTACAACAATTCCTTCAGGTGCTGAATGAAGTGGAGATCAGCCATCGATCACAAGCCAGGATCTTATCCGGTATCAGGGCTTACTATCAATATCTTATTCTTGAAGATCTACTCAAGACCGATCCAACAGAACTCATTGAAGGACCGAAGCCGGGGCAATATCTTCCGGAGGTGCTGAGCTACGAAGAGATCCGTGCGATGATCGATCACATTGATAAGAGTCATCCCCAGGGGACGCGCAATGTGGCCATTATTGAAACCCTATACGCCTGCGGACTGCGCGTCACGGAATTGGTCAACCTGCGCATCAGTCATATCTATCCGGACCTGCAGATCATCCGCGTCATCGGAAAGAACAACAAGGAGCGACTCATACCTATTGGAGAGGAAGCCTTGCACGCTATAAAACTTTATCTCGAAGGAGACCGGAACCGAATGATGAATATTGATCCTGCTGCCAGGGACATTTTGTTTCTGAATCGCCGCGGCCGTAAGTTGTCCCGCGTGATGATTTTCAATATCATAAAGGAATCAGCTGCCACTGCAGGCATCACAAAGGTCATTTCCCCGCACAGCCTGCGTCATTCCTTTGCCACTCATCTTGTCGAAGGCGGCGCGGATCTCAGAGCCGTACAGGAGATGCTTGGCCATGCTTCCATCACCACGACGGAGATCTATACGCATCTCAATGCGGATTTCCTTCGTGAAACGATCAATTCGTTTCATCCGTTAAACAGAAATTTCAAATAGGACCGGGAGCTTTGAAAAGGAATGACGAATAGCGAATAACGAATATCGAATTAAGAAGGATCGGGAACTAGCTGGTCCGTTAATTTATCCTTTGTTTAAATTTTGACGGGCAGTTTTGACAGAAGCTACAAAAATGGACAGGAGTTCATGAGATTCACCAATCAACTTGTTTAGTAATACTTTATCTGTGTGTAGATTAGCTTTTAAGATAATCTTCAGATTTACCGAACTTTCCCGTAGTTCCTTTAGTACCACTTTGATCTTATGGACCAAGTCTTTGCGGGATTCTGCACTTTGTGCTTCTCCATAGTTTAAAGCCGCGGATGTTGATGATCTGATGATTTGTTCGCTTAAATGATTTCCTGCATAGGATTTTTTAAGTCCTTCCGAAAGTGTTATCACCGCCACAGCAAAATTGATCAGCCGATCCTCCAGGTCGTTTTTAGCCATTTTCCTATTTTGCTGCAAATCAAGGCCCATAGAGACAATAAGTCAATGCATTATCCCAATAAATCAATCGGTTTTCCCGATACTTTATTAAGATATTCGATATCCTGGTATTGCCGTTATGAATTCGTCATTCTTTGCGCGTATTCCTCAGCCGGCCAATGGCATTGTGCCCCTCCTTCGCTATTCCTTGTTCGGTATTCATTATTCGTCATTCTTTGCAGGTATTCCTCTTCCAGCCAATAACATTGCGCCCCTCCTTCGCTATTCCTTGCTCGGTATTCATTATGCGTCATACTTTGCGCGTATTCCTCTGCCGGCCAATGGCAT
>CAZYHJ010000028.1:22063-28518 GCA_964646645.1 uncultured Saprospiraceae bacterium
CCTTCGCTATTCCTTGTTCGGTATTCATTATTCGACATTCTTTGCGCGTATTCCTCTGCCAGCCAATAACATTGCGCCCCTCCTTCGCTATTCGGTATTCGTTATTCATTATTCGTCATTCTCTCTTCCTTATTCTAAATATCTTTGCTGAATGCTGGAACTCAGAAAATGTGGTGCCTTTTACTTGATCATTGCTTTGTGGGGATGTGCATCTCCAAAAGCACCAACCGGAGGGCCTAAGGACGAAACACCACCCGGCATTATTTCAGCGGAGTCAACGCCGAATCTGCAAACTAATTTTAGCGATGACAAAATCACCATCACCTTTGATGAGTGGTTTACGCTCAAGGATGCCGCTACCCAGGTGGTGATCTCGCCGCTGATGCCTGAAGTGCCGAAGATTAGCCAGAAGGGAAAATCGTTGCTGATAGAATTGCCGGATAGTCTGCGGGAAGAAACAACGTATACCATTAATTTCGGAAATGCCATCGCAGATCTGAACGAAGGCAATATTCTTGAAAATTATGCTTTTGTTTTTTCCACGGGTGCCGTACTGGATTCTGCCAGGCTCAGTGGTAAAGTAACGGATGCCGCGACATTAAAACCTGCTGATGGCGTTTGGGTGATGTTGCAACCTGCAGGCCAGGACAGCGCGGTTTACAAACGCAAACCAGACTACATCGCAAAAACAAATAAAGAAGGTGCATGGTCATTGGCGAATGTCAGACCGGATACGTTTGATGTGTTTGTCCTCAAGGATGAAAACCTGAATTTCCTTTACGATCAGGTCACGGAACGAATCGGATGGTTGGATTCGTCTGTGATCACTGATGTTCCGTTGACCACCATCCCCGAATTGTTTGTTTTTGACAATGAAAAACCAGTGGCGATCCGCGATGCCATTCATGCCGAAGCAGGATGGCTCAAAATCGTAATCGATGGTGCGGTGCCCAAGTCAATACCATCGTTTACACCGCCGATAGATACAAGCTGGACCGCATGGGATGGCGATACATTGCATGTATGGTACCCACCCTCCAAAAACTACGCTGGCAGTGTAATCCTCCAACAGGATACATCGCGCATTAAAGCCGCAAACAGCAGAACAATGGCAGATCGACCGCTGGCCTTATCCGCAACAACAGGAAGGATTCCTCCAGCGGCCACGGCGTTCTTTGCGACAAAGGTCCCTATCCAACGTATAGATGTTTCACGAATATCGTTGGCCACGGATTCAGTGGCTCAGATGCCGGTGACCATCACACATGATTCCTTAGATCAGCGTAAGTTATCGGCAAAGGCAAACTGGATATCCAATGCTCGTCATACCTTAACTTTTTTACCCGGGGCAATTGAAGACGTTTGGGGCAGAGTAAATGACACCTTGCGACAATCTATCGTGATCAACGCTGCTGATCAGTTTGGCGATGTCACCCTTCTGGTCAATCAACTCGATTCCACACAACAATATGTCGTACTCATTAAATCCGGGGAGCAGGTAGATTCCAGATTTACCATCAGCATGGCAAAGGAGTCGAAATTGCTGCGAAAATCGATTTTACCCGGAAAGTATATTGTAGAGGTCATTGAGGATACCAATGGCAATGGCCTCTGGGACACCGGTGACTTCGCGACAAGGCGTCAACCGGAGCGGAAAAAGTATTTCCCGTTGGAAGGCGTACGGGCAGCCTGGGAGTTGGAAGTCAACATTTCCTGGTAACCTGACCGGCATCATGCAACTTTCCCCAACATTCATGCATTATCCATATAAGGCTCAGAGATCGTATTTTTGCACCTCTCCTGAGCCCAACAGCACTGAACATGAGATTGTGGACAGATAATCTGGTTAAATATTATGGCCGACGCAAAGTCGTCGATCATGTCTCTATTGAGGTATCCCAGGGAGAGATCGTAGGGCTGCTGGGGCCAAACGGTGCCGGTAAAACAACATCCTTCTATATCACTGTCGGATTTATCAAACCCACGGAGGGGCACGTATACCTTGAACAAACCGAAATCACCCATCTGCCGATGTATAAAAGAGCGAGGATGGGCGTAGGTTATCTGCCACAGGAAGCATCAGTATTTCGCAAACTCACCGTAGCCAATAATATTAAAGCGGTCCTGGAGTTGACAGGACTCTCTAAGGAACAGCAAAAGGATAAATTGGAAAGCCTGATTGATGAATTTGGCCTCGAAAAAGTCCGGAACAACATCGGTGATAGTTTGTCCGGAGGTGAGCGTCGCCGGACAGAAATCGCCAGAGCCCTGGCCAGTGATCCTAAATTTATTTTGCTGGATGAACCTTTCGCCGGAATTGACCCGATCGCGGTAGAGGATATTCAGCATATCGTTGCTGCGCTCAAGAATAAAAACATTGGCATCCTCATCACCGATCATAATGTGCGTGAGACCCTCTCCATTACCGACAGAGCGTATCTGATGTTTGAAGGCAAGATTCTTAAGACAGGCACTGCGGAAGAGTTGGCTTCGGATGAAATGGTACGCCAGGTGTATCTCGGGCAGCATTTTGAACTCAAACGAAAAGTCAGTTGATGAGACTGGTGTTGATGCTATTGTTGATTTCCGGAATCTGCCTTTCCTCCTGCACGAAAAGACATGTCACACCGACCAAGGACAGCCGAAGAGCGATAGACACAATTTATCAGCAAAAAATTCTTTTGCTTAAACCTGAGTTGGACTCAATGTGTGGCTGGGTCTATGATAGCCTTTATCCCATAGCCGTAGACTCTATATTGCAGGAGCGGCAACAAGAAATGGATGCCCTGGTAAAATGAAGGAGCTATTCTTAGTCATAGTAGCCATCAGTGTATTGCTCATGATCAGTTCCTGCGCAAAGGAAGTGAGCCAGGAGGAATTGATCAAGGCCGCAGTGGAATTGAAGGTGGAGCAATGGAAACTGGCAGAACGAAAACGATGCGAGGATAAAGCACTCACCGCAGCCGAAGCTTATGTGGATTCATTGCTCGTCACCATTTCTTTAGAAACGAAACTGGACACCATTCCCAAACCGGGCAAGCCGGAGAAACCTGCGAAACCTTCTTTTAAAGAACGACCGGATTCGATAACGGTAAAGCCAATTCTGGAGGAATAATCTGTTTTAAGGTTCACGGAGTTTTATTGTTCCGTGTTTTCAGTCAAATACATGTGAAATCGCTTATTGATTTTACTCACCCGCCAGGTCGGAAATTTTTTACCTGATAAACCCAGGAAGATAGTATTAATGCCACCCAGCGTAAAGTCGTTCGGAAAAGGCCTGGGTATTTTTTTTAACATGCGATCCTTTACCACGAGCGCATCCATAGATTTTTCTTCGCTCCGGTCAAAGAAGAGGTAAAACATAGGTTTTTCACTGAGATCGGCGAGGACCATTCGTTCTCCATCAAGGTTGTAATATGAAGCCGTATTCATGTCCCGACTCTCAAAATCATAGATATAAGCCACGGCAGAAAATGTATACACAGTTTTAAACGCATGGATATAATCTGCAAACAAGGTATCTCGTTCTTGCATGGTCAACTTGAGTTCCTTTTCCAACCGCGTCTTTTGTTTCGGATCAGTGGATCTGGAAATCATATTGTTGAGGGTGTCGATCTTCGTTTTGTAAGCCGGAAAACGGATAATAAGCGTACCTTCCTTGAGGTCCCGGATACTCTGAGCAGGATCCGGCGCCTGGGCCAGGAGGAACCCGGTCAAAAACAGGCTGGGAATCAAGGCCATAACCCTTGGAAATGACCTTGTTATCAAAAGCCTAACGTGCAGGGGTAAATCGATCATAGATTATATTTTCGCAACGCCTTAAAAATACAACGGACCTATGTATGCCAGTGCAGATATTGAAGCGCTTAGTCAGGAGATATACAATGAAAGCGCTTTTGTCGAAAAGATCGTCGATGCCAGCAGCCGCGTGATCGTCGGCCAACATTATATGGTCAGCCGCCTTCTCCTTGGCTTGCTCGCGGATGGCCACGTCCTCCTGGAGGGTCTTCCGGGCCTGGCTAAAACCCTTTCCATCAAGACCCTGGCCTCCTGCATAGATGCCTCCTTCAGCCGGATTCAATTTACACCCGATCTCCTGCCGGCAGATATCATCGGCACCATGATATATAACCCGGCCTCCAGTTCATTCAGCGTCAAACAGGGACCTATTTTCGCCCAATTCATTCTCGCGGATGAAATCAACCGTGCCCCGGCCAAAGTACAAAGTGCCTTGCTGGAAGCGATGCAGGAAAGACAAGTCACGATCGGAGGACAAACCTTTGGGTTAAAAGAGCCATTCCTCGTATTGGCGACTCAAAACCCTATCGAACAGGAGGGCACATATAACCTGCCGGAAGCCCAGGTGGATCGATTCATGTTTAAAGTCAAAATCGGATACCCTGACCGTCATGATGAACGATTGATCATGCAGCGCAGTCTGACCGGAGAAACGAATCTGAAGCTTCAACCTGTCGTACATCCGGATGATATCCTTCGCGCCAGAAAAGTGGTCAGGAGAGTATACATGGATGAGAAGATTGAAAATTATATCCTGGATATTGTCTTCGCCACGAGACAACCCGAAGGTCCCGCGCTTTCAAAACTTAAACCTTTGATTTCTTACGGAGCATCCCCGAGGGCGAGTATTAACCTCGTGATTGCCAGCAAGGCGATGGCCTTTATGAAACGCCGTGCGTACGTCATCCCCGAGGATGTGCGCCAGGTATGTCCTGATGTGTTGCGTCACCGTATCGGATTGAGTTATGAAGCGGAAGCTGAAAATGTAACCCAGGAAGACATCATCAAAACCATTATCAACAGCATTGAAGTGCCCTGACAATATCGTATCGCATGAAGTTTATCCTCCAGACGTTTTGTTTCATTTTTCCTTTGTGTCTTTCTGCTCAACTCAGCGAAGATGAGTGGATAAATGCTCAATTGGGAGAAGTCGTTTGGCAAGAGACGTATCGCGGTGTTCTCGCGGATTACCATCCCGTAACCCTGATGCTTGCTTCAGATCATCATCAGGTAGCCGGTTATCTCATCCATGAAGGTGATCAGCAGAAGCACAAACTTCTCGGCGATTGGAGTGACTCAGGAACATTTCAATTACAGGAACGTGACATTTATGACCGTTTGTCCGGTTATCTCACCGGAAGTGTTACCCCTGATCAGGTCAGGATGAAATGGTTGTCACCGGATCAGTCGAGATTGTTTGATGTCAAAGCATTTCCTGAACGACTCATCAAGATCAAGAACTTTAAACCTGTATCAGAGTATATTTCACTTTCCACCGAACCTCTGAAGTATATCACAGTGCAGAAGATGGATTTCGGTGTGGTTTCAGGTCTTTTATACAATGCTGGCGAGGTTTTCCGGTTTGATGGACAGTGTCTCGATGGTACATGCTCCATTTGGGATGCCAGCATGATGGATGCTCAAGGCAAGATCAGCCGCATCCAGATGCGTCAAAAGGATGCCACGTATTACAAAGCGTTAGTCGATGGGCAGGAGTATAAGGGAATGATCAGGCATGTTACGCCATTGACCGCAAAGTTGTTTGACAATTCAACCGGTTTCATGGATATGATTTATCCTTCTTTTCAAAGCAAGGTCTTTAACGCATGGTTATCCGCCCGGATAGATTCACTTTGGAATAGGGGCATCAATGATTTAAAAGAGGGTATTCATCAGGAAACTACAGAACGGCTGGTCTATCGGGCTTCTGGTTGGATTGAAATCCTCGATGAAAACGAACAATATGTAAGCGGAATGCTCACCTATATACATCCTCAGCGGGTAGAACGCGAATCCTTCCTCTGGTTGAAGAGAGAGGATCAATTCATTCCACAGGAGGAATTGATGAACTTGCCTACTGACCTTGAGAAAGCGTCAACGCAAGCGCTGACAGTGGCCGCGGCGGGAGAGGAACCTCAATATAGAGCCTGGCTTCAGGATACGGGATACGCGTATATGACCCCGATACAATCCGGAGCCACGATCATCACGGAATTCAGCATGATCTATGGGGATGATTTCTATTTGTTGTCTGCTGAAGAAAGTAAAAGTTTGATCAAAAAGAAATTTTGGAAATATTTCAATTGGTAAACAGTTGAGCTTTGTAAGGCAGCACCATGGATACCAGCGAATTACTCAGGCGCGTACGAAAAGTGGAGATCAAGACCAGGAGCTTGAGCAGCCATATTTTTTCCGGTGATTATCATTCCGCCTTTCGGGGCAAAGGCATGTCCTTTAGTGAAGTCAGAGCCTATCAGTATGGCGACGAAGTCAGGGATATTGATTGGAACGTGACAGCAAGGACCGGAGAGCCTCATATTAAAATATTTGAAGAGGAACGCGAACTCACAATTATGTTACTGGTCGACACCAGCGGTTCCGTTCATTTTGGTTCGAAAGGACCCAGGAAGAATGAATGGATCGCCGAACTTTCCGCC
>CAZYHJ010000028.1:28528-32683 GCA_964646645.1 uncultured Saprospiraceae bacterium
TGTCCGCCGTCATAGGTTTTTCCGCATTGCAGAATAATGATAAGGTAGGATTGATCCTCTTTAGCGACCAGGTCGAGCTGTATATCCCACCGCAAAAAGGACGTCAACACCTCCTGCGCATCATACGGGAGTTATTGTATTTCGAACCCAGGAGCAAACAAACATCCATAGACATTCCGCTCCAGTATCTGACCAATGTCATTAAGAAGAAATGTGTGGCGTTTGTACTGAGTGATTTTATCGCGCCGCCATTTGAACAGGCCTTGAAACTGGCCGCCAAACGTCATGATGTGATTGGATTCCATGTGTATGATCCTGCCGAAGCCAGTCTGCCTGATGCCGGCCTGGTGCAAATCAAAGATCCGGAGACAGGTCGTCTTTTCATGACCGATACATCTTCTTCCGCCGTCCGGGATAATTTTTCGAAAAAATATCAACGACATGTTGAAGCATTGACCGGGCAATTCAGACGCGCGAAATGCGACACCTTGTCGCTGGCCACAAATCAATCCTATCTGCAGGAACTGCATCGGTTTTTCAAAAGAAGAGCTTCCGCATGAAAAAATGGGTTAGCCTGCTGCTTCTGATGTTTCCGCTGCTTGTCCACGCGCAGGCAATCATGAGTGTGGATCGTACTGAAATCACCATTGGTGACCAGGTCAAGGCAACGCTTTCCATGGATGCCGCGTTGGAAAAATCATGGCGCAATGCAGATGGCGTGTGGCCTGATTCTATTCCGGGAATTGAAATCATCTCCGGGCCGGAACGCAACTCATCCGGAGCAAATCTTGCCGCAACCTGGACGCTTGCATTCTTTGATACGGGGTATGTGATGATTCCGGCAGTACCCGTCGTGATTCAAGGGGCAACAGACACGCTATTTACCAATCGGATTCCGATCCATGTAAAGGCCGTAGAACCTGATTCTACAGGTCTTATAGATATCCGTGATATCTACTACCATCCATTTGATCCCTCGTATTACATCCGGTATATCCCTATCGCTATAGTGGTCCTGCTCGGCCTATTTGTATTGTGGTATTGGTGGAAGCGAAGGACTAAAGCAGCACCTCCGGCTGTACAAGAGATCCATCTTGAACCACATGAGTGGGCCTTTAAAGCATTACAGGAACTGGCGGATCGAAAACTGTGGCAGCATGGAGAAGTCAAGGAACACTATACATTACTGACAGCCATTCTGCGGGAGTACCTCGAGCGCCGTTTTGCCATCCACGCCCTTGAACAAACGTCGGATGAAATACTTCAGCAACTGCATCAACGGCAATTAAGCCGAACGCTTCTTGCAGATACAGAAGAGTTGTTGTCCATAGCTGACCTGATCAAATTTGCCAAAGCTGATCCCGGTATGGATGTACATGCGGTTACGATTGAACGCGTGCGGAGATTTATAAAGGAAACCATGCCGGCAGCTGCCACCATTGAACCATCTAAATCTGAAAATCAAGATGTGGATGGCTAATATCATGTTCCAGGCACCCTGGTGGCTTACGCTGCTACTTCTGATCCCGGCGATCATAGTGTTGCGGAAAAAATTGAGGATCAGAAATGCTCCTGCAGGTGTGCAGATGGCGTTAGAAGGTGCTCCAATGGTGCGCACGTGGCGAATGCTATTATTTGCTTTCACGGCACCTTTGTTTTGGCTGGCCATTGTATTATTGATTGTGGCCATGGCCAGACCTCGGGCTGAACATGTGGAAGAACAGGTGAAAGGGGAGGGCATTGATATCTTTTTAGTGATGGATCTTTCCTCCTCCATGCTGGCCAGAGATTTCGAACCGGATCGCTTATCGGTGAGTAAAAGAGTAGCTGTGGATTTTGTGTCGCATCGCGCCTATGACCGGATCGGTCTAGCTGTATTTGCAGGAGAAAGTTATACGCAGTGTCCGCTCACCAATGATCACGAGGTCCTGATTGATTATTTGAAACAGCTTGAATGTGGACAACTGGAGGATGGCACAGCGATAGGTATGGGGCTCGCTGCTGCCGTCAATCGCCTCAAGGATAGTCAGGCAAAGAGCAAGGTGGTCGTCCTACTCACTGATGGAGTCAATAATGCGGGATATATCCGTCCCGCAACAGCGGCCGAACTGGCAAAGCAATTCAACATCAAGGTATATACGATTGGCGTCGGCAGTTATGGACAGGCGCTTTCTCCTGTGCGGCGCAGATCGAATGGTGATTATATGTTTGGGATCACCAATGTCGAAATTGATGAAGCACTCCTCACGCAGATTGCCGAAGGTACCGGTGGAAAATACTATCGCGCGGTGTCCGAAGAAGCTTTGAAACAGGTTTACGCGGAAATTGATCAGCTGGAGAAGACTGAAGTGGAAGTCACCATCTACAAGCGGTATAAAGAGTTGTACTATATTCCCTTGCTGACCGGGTTTCTGTTGCTCGCATTACTCTATGTGCTTCGATCAACTGTTATAAGGAGCTTGCCGTATTAAAAAAAGAAAGGGCGACCATAGCCGCCCTTTCTTTCTTATCTGTCTTTTTACCTATCGCTGCGCATTCAGCAACTTCAGGTTATCAATGGATTCCTGATCCGTGGGATCGAGTTCGAGTACTTTTTCATAGTATCCCTTGGCGGTGACATTTCCTTTTTCCTCCTGCTGAATCCAGTAGTACGCCATGTACTTATAACTTTCAATCAGGTTTCTCTTGTTCCGCTCAGGATCAGCAGAACCATACTTGATATAGTTTTCATAGGCCTCCTTTGGAATAAACTGTTTCACCTCGGCTGTATCTAAGCGGTTGCCGATACGGGCTTTCATCAACCATGAAGTGGCATGTTCAGGGGTGACTTCCAAAACTTTTGTAAAAACAGAGTCCGACTGTATATTCAGATCCAGATAGTAATATGCCAGGCCGAGGTAATAATTGTCCGTAACATTCAGGGGCTTAATGCCTCCTTTACGCTTATAGTATGAAATAGCCTGCTCGTAGTTCTTAGCATCATAATATGCCTTGGCTAATTTGCCATAGATCTCATACGCCGGTGTGGAATCCAATTCTATCAACTTGCGATAGATGTGGGCGGCATCATTGAGATTACCCAGGCAAAAGGCCGCTTTGGCCCAATAGTCATAATCGGAAGGATAACTCTTGCGATCCTCTTTTTTCCCGATCTCATCAAAGAGTTGTTGGCTGTGATCGTAGGAATGCTGGCAATCCCCTTTCTCAAAATAGGCCCAGGCCAGCCAGCGATGGAGCGTGTACTGTTCAGGATTAGTCTTGAGCAGTTTCTCCCCATCTTCAATGGCACGGTCATAATCCTTGGCCTGGAAGGTGAGGAACTTTACGAAACGAACCTTAGCATCTATATCATCCCCGCTGAGGGTAACATATTTGTCAAGCAGGGGGGTGACTTTCGCATATTGATTGTTCTTGACATAGAGCTCAATCAATTCTTTGTAGGCAGGTGCATCATCAGGGGCCAGTTCGATAGCCTTCTTAAGTTCTATAATGGCCAGGGAATCTTGTTTGGCGGCCTTCCAGATCTTGGCCATGCTCACGTAGGCGGCGGTGTTTTTCAGATCTTTCTCAACGGCAGTCTGGTAGGAAGTCATGGCTTCCCCATTTTGTCCAACTAATTTGTAGGCATCACCGAGACGTGCCCAGGTATTAGCATTTTTTGGTTCCATGCCTCTTGAAGTAGCCAGGTATTCTACAGCCTTGTTCCCATTGGGTTTTTTTGCGTCCAGGTAGGCTTCACCGATCATGGAAAATATCTGTGCGTTCTTCTTGTCCATCCTGGATGCGGATTCAAAATACTCATCCGCTGCCGAGGTATTCCCTTTATCCAGTTCGAGTTTACCAAGTCCGACTTTACATTCTGCGCATTGCGTGTTGATGGTGAGTCCTTGCTTATATGCTTTTTCTGCAGCCGGAAAATCCTCCGTCAGATAACTGACCTGCCCGATGTAATAGTAAATCGTACCATTCTTCGGATCATTCTTGGCGATCGCATTAAACGTGTTCAGGGCAGCAGCATAGTTCTCATTCTGCATTTGTCTGATCCCTTCCTGAAGTGATGGAATCTGACCTGTCGCTATTGATGCGATACTGAGGAGAACCGTTGCAAAAAACAGCTTTTTCATTTTATTGGTGTTTTGACAATAAGAGTGCAAA
>CAZYHJ010000029.1:0-32046 GCA_964646645.1 uncultured Saprospiraceae bacterium
TTCTTTCGTTAAAGATGAAACAATACAGCAACCGCTTTGCGGTTGTTGTTCTGATTTGTCTAAAAGAAATTATTTTTCACATTTCGTCTTACTTAAATTTTTGTGTCTGCAAATATACGACTTTTCTTTTAACACGCTCGGTCGTAATATAGCAGGTAACTTGTTTATACCCGCTACATTATTTCCTGATATCCCCCTGTCCGGGTGTATTGCGAAACTTTGTTTCGGTTATTGTTCCGTTCAGTATATCCTCAATCGGACTCCTGATCCATCCCAGGGCCGTTTCGCTCACATGGGTGTAGATCATGGTCGTTTTCGGACTATTATGCCCTAAGATAGTCTGAATATACCGCATTTGAGTACCCGATTCAATCGAATGGGTAGCAAAACTGTGCCGCAAGGTATGCAGTGTAGCATCTTTCTTAATCCCAGCCCTGTCCAAAGCCTGCTGCATCACCTGCTGGGCACTCCTTGCCGTATATTTCCCGCCAGCCTGACCTTCAAACAAATATTCTTTTGGTTGGTAGGCTTTGTAATATTCCCTCGCCTGGCTTAACAGCCCATCCCCGATCGGAACCATCCGGTCCTTGAGCCCCTTTCCGGCCCTCACAAATACCATTTTTCGATCACCATTTATATCACTGATCTTAAGGTTGATGAGTTCTCCGATACGGAGACCCGTACCATACAGAAAACTCAGCAGAAACCTGTGCTTCAGATTCTTTGTGCAATTAATTAGTGCAGCCACTTCGTGTCGCGACAGCACCATCGGTAGTTTTTGTCGTCTGATCGGCCGCTCTATTTCCCCCAGATCAATCGTGGAGTGCACGACGTGCAGCATCACCTTGACCGCATTGATCCATTGGTTTTGATGCGAGAAGGAAACATGCTGATCATGGACCAACCGTATATTGTATTGCCTGATGTCCTCTGCACTCAATAATTGAAAATCCATCAGCCCGGTATCAAGGACAAAGCGCCTCAGCATTCCCACATAGCTTTTGACAGAAGCAGGAGCATATCGTCTCGACCCCATGTATTTCTCCATTTCCTGCAATTGCCTGCCTGATATGTCAGGTAGGGGTTTAACATCAACAGGTGGTTTCTTTTTGAATGCGACAGGTTGAGCAGGAAAGCCCAACTGGGATAAATCCACCCAAACTTTACCCCGGAAGTGATTCAGCAAGGCCCTGACCTGGGCCGGGGTATGTGGTACATAATAGCAATGGTGGGTCTGGGACCATGCCACACCAGCCAATTTTTTTACATGTTCTCTGATGAAAGGATCAGATTCAAATCGCAAGGCAATCTGATCCGCCTCCCGGTGATGAAGGCGCTCAGCCCTCACCACCAAATTCTTTTCTGTTTTCAATCTGGTAGAATTAGTTACAGAAAATTAAGGGTGTTTAATCCAGAATTGCAAATTTTAATCTAAACAAAATGGACGGGGACCCTGTACGGATTGGGTTTATACGGACTGCATCACCAACTCCCCATATTCAAAAAGTCTGGTGGTCCTTAAATTCCTGGATAACCAGGTATTTTACGCTGGTTTGTTTAAGCCTTATCGAACAAAACCAGTACACTAAACCCCTTCCTCACTTCCTCCCGATCCAAATACTGTTTCGCCAGGTAATGTAACGCTTCAGTAGGGTGGGGCTGTGACAATGCAGCTTTGAAATCTTCGCTATTCTTTATCTCATTGATTTCTTCCTCTGTCGGAAACATCACCTGGCCCGCCAGTTTGCCAAGATCATTGCCGGTGAGGACCGGGCTGTTCTTAATGTGTTCCGGCAACTGATCATATCCAATCGTGACTGGAGTGAAATCCTGTACTATGGTATGAATGGCCGCACCACTGCAACGCACGTAATATGCGCGCCCCATACGCCCCATGAGATCCATCTTGTCCGGATCGATGCGATTACGATCCGTAAGCACTTCCTCCGCGATATGGATCCGCACCACTTCACAGATGATGAGATGTCCCGCTCCTCCTTTTTCGCCAAGGGTGATAATATCCTTCACTTTGCATTCCATATGCGCCGGCGATTCCGCCACCCGAAAGGCCTTGACGAGTTCTGACGGTATCGGCGTGAATCCAGTCTTATCAAACTCACTCACCTCCGCCGGAAAATCCACCGAAGCCACCGCCATCTGCCGCACCATCGAATAGTTGACCGCATTGATCACACACTCCCCGGTAGCCTTGATGTTATGCAGCGTATCCTTCGTACTGTTATCACTCGCCCTTCGGTTGCTCGAAAACACCACGATCGGCGGATTGCTGCTAAACGCATTGAAGAAACTATACGGCGCCAGGTTAGGCACCCCGTTTTCATCTATCGTACTCACAAACGCAATCGGCCGCGGCGCTACGGTACCTAATATAAATTGATGCAGATCTTTTTGCGGAGTTGTATGTGGGTCGATGGTTAGCATAGGTTGTGTTTTAATCTGTAGGAACAACATAAGCAGCGTATAGGCTTATGGGTTTATAAGTTTATAAGTTTATAGGTTTATAGGTTTATAGGTTTATAGGTTTACTTGTGGTGAGCGGAGTCGAACCATAGGTTTATAGGTTTATAAAAGCTTATGGCTTGCAAGATATGACAAAGGCTATCGATACATGGTCTTTGAACACAGTTGGCCACATCCTCCCCCTTAAGATGGAACTTCAATGGAAAATGATACGATTTCTTCACATATCTCACGACTGACGACTGACGACTCACGATTTACCCCAGCCCTCTGCTTTAACTATTTTGCACTTTCCTTGTTTACCCTATTCCATGAAAAACATCCTCATCTCCGCCGGCATCGCCATCCTCGTGCTTGTCGTCTTCCGCGTCGTCAAATATTACTACCTCAAACCTAAAAACATCACCGGCGAGAGAGCTATGGAAATCACCGGCCAACTCCCAGATGGATCTGCATTCCAACTCTCTGATTTGAAAGGCAAATACGTTCTCCTGGATTTCTGGGGCAGCTGGTGCGGACCCTGCCGCAAATCCAATCCCCAACTGGTGACCCTCTATGCCAGGTACAATAAAAGCTCTTTTAAAGATGCCACCGGCTTCGAGATCGTCAGCATCGGGATCGAACACAGCGCCACCAACTGGCAGAAAGCTATGCAGGCCGACGGCCTCACCTGGCCCTACCAACTGATGGAATCCGCCTCCTTCGATTCTCCCTCCGCAAAAGCCTATGGCGTGAAACAAATCCCCACCAAATTCCTTATCAACCCCGATGGCATCATGATGGCCGTCGATCCCTCCGTGGAGGACATTGCCCGGCTTCTTGATGATCGGATAAAAACCTAAAATTGGTTTCGCGCAGAGCCGCAGAGCCGCAGGTTTGTTCCTGCTGTCCTTTTAACACATTGCCCTTCACGTTTTGCCCCTAAATCCCCTAAAGGGGACTTCAACATGAAGAGCACTTTCAAAGTCATAAGTTCAATTGCCAATTGTCTATTGCCTATTGTCTCTGCTGCTCTATGCCCTCTGCTCTATGCCCTCTGCTCCCTGCTCCCTGCCTTTTTTTCACCCCTTCTACCTATTTCCTGCCACATTGACACAAAAACCCCATCTGGCAGTACTTTTGCGCGCTGAAACTATTACCCCGCATTTTACATTGTAGCCCATGGCTTTATTTAAAAAGAAGATGAACAAGGAACATAACGAGGATATGGACAACACCTCCGCCGAAGAGAAATTGGCCGAAATGGAGAGAGAATCCGCTGAAAATCAAGGAGATTCAGCCGATCCAACCGAAAGCACTGAAAAAGTGGCAGAACTCCAGGCCGCCGTCAGCGAACTCAAGGACAAACACCTGCGCCTGCTGGCAGAATTTGACAATTATAAGAAGCGGACCATGCGCGAACGCCTGGACCTGCTCAATACTGCCTCTAAGGATGCAATGGTCGCACTGCTTCCTGTGCTTGACGATTTTGACCGCGCCAAGAAAAGCGCCGACGATCCCAACAATGAGGAAGTTTTTAGCGAAGGGGTGACCATGGTCTACAACCGCCTCTACAGCATCCTCCAGAATATGGGTCTAAAAGCAATGACAAGCACCGGCGAACCTTTTGATGCCGAACTGCACGAAGCGATCACCGAAATCCCGGCGCCGGATGAAAACATGAAAGGCAAAGTCATTGATACGATCGAAAAGGGCTACATGCTCCACGACAAAATCATCCGTCACGCGAAAGTGGTCGTGGGCAACTAAGAAGCAACTATGAGCAAACGCGATTATTACGAAATACTTGAGGTTCCAAAAGATGCGGACGAAGGCGCGATAAAAAAATCGTACCGGAAGATCGCGATGAAGTACCATCCCGACCGCAACCCGAACGACAAGTCCGCTGAAGATAAGTTTAAAGAAGCCGCCGAAGCCTATGAGGTCCTGAGCGATCCCGACAAACGCGCGCGCTATGATCGCTTTGGTCATGCGGGTGTTTCGGGCCAGCAAGGTTTCCACGGTGCTGAGGGCATGAACATGGACGATATCTTCGCCCAGTTTGGTGATGTCTTTGGGGACAGCCCATTCGAATCCTTCTTTGGACGAAGTGGCGGAGGACAACGCGCACAAGGCCAGAAAGGAAGTAATCTCCGCATCAAACTCACACTCTCCCTGGAAGAAGTAGATCAGGGCGTTAAAAAAACCATCAAGGTCAAAAAACGCAAGACCTGTACTTCATGTAAAGGCAGCGGTGCAAAAGACGGAGCTGTAAAAAATTGCCAGACCTGCGGCGGATCAGGATATGTGCGACAGATCAGAAGCACTTTCCTCGGTCAGATGCAGACTACAGCCCAATGCCCCACATGTCATGGTTCAGGATCGATTGTCGTTGAACCTTGTACCAAATGTCGCGGCGAAGGTCGCACCATCGAAGAAGAAACAATCGATATCGATATCCCGGCAGGTGTTGAAGATGGCATGCAACTCACCATGCGCGGCCGCGGAAATGCCGGTATCAAAGGCGGTCCTGCAGGCGACCTGTTGATCGCGATTGAAGTAAAGCCACACACCGAACTCAAACGCGATGGCAATAATCTGATTTACGAATTGTATCTCAGTTTCCCTGATGCAGCCATTGGATGTTCAGTCGAAGTACCTACGCTCACCGGTCCGGTGAAAATCAAAATTCCACCAGGCACTCAAAGCGGAAAGATCTTCAGACTGAATGGAAAGGGTCTTCCTTCTGTGCAGGCCTATGGTCGCGGCGACGAACTGATCTATGTCAATATCTGGACGCCAAAGAAAATCTCTGACGAAGAAAAGAAGATCCTGGAGAAACTCAACGCTTCGCCCAATTTCAAGCCGCAACCCAGCAAAACAGAAAAGGGATTTTTTGAACGGATGAAAGATTACTTCAGTTGATCCGCGCCTTAGTCATCGGCGTGTCCGTGATCCTGTTGCTGTCTTCCTGCGACAGAGGTGTGCTGGTCAGCGAGAAGTGGTCATGGAAAGATCACCAATGGATCCACGGAGACCAGAAGACCATGGTGATGGAGGCAAAGGACACGACCACCGTTTATGCCCTTGATGTGATCCTGAGGCACGACGATAACTATCCATATCAGAATCTTTATGTCCGCACCGTGACCACTTATCCTTCAGGTAAGCAGGTCGCTTCTGTGGTATCCCTTGAGTTGCTGGATGATGAGGGAAAATGGACCGGTGATCTGGGTGAAAAATGTTGTAAGGCAGAATTACCCTTGCAACAACGTTTTACTTTTCCGGAGATCGGCACCTATACCTGGAAGATCGAACCTTACATGCGCGTGGATACCGTTCCGGCCATCAGGAGCCTCACGGTGAAATGCCGCGAGGTCAAAGAATAGCCAATCCATTACGGTATGCAACTTCCGGAATGGGCAGTAAAAATGGATGAGCTGGCAGCGGCGCACCTTCCGTTTTTATTTATCCTCGATTTTGATTTGTCAGCACCGATGATTCTCAGGTTGACAGAGGATGGTAAGGTGATCCATGAGGATGATTCATCTCCGGCAATTCAATTTAGTTTTTATAAAAAAATTGGAAGTCAATCTTCACCCATTTCGATTCAAAAACATCCTGTTTCATTTGAAAGCTACCAACAAGGTTTTGACCAGGTGATGCAGGCGATACATGGTGGCGATACCTATCTGTTGAATCTTTGTTATTCGACACGGTTAGAAGGCATAGACACTCTACAGGATATTTATCACTCGACCAGTGCGCCATATAAATTATACGTGCCTGGAAAATTTGTGCTTTTCTCTCCGGAGCAATTTGTGGAAATAAAAGATGGCATCATTCGCACCTACCCGATGAAAGGGACCATCGATGCCAGCCTTCCCGAAGCTGAAAAGACATTACTTGAAGATATCAAGGAACAGGAAGAACACGCCACAGTAGTGGATCTGTTACGCAATGATCTTTGTATCGTGGCCCATGATGTCACCGTCAATCGCTACCGATATATCACCGAAATCAAAACCGGTGATCGGGCATTGCTGCAATGCAGTTCCGAGATCAGCGGAGTACTTGATGATCAATTTCTTCAAAAGCCGGGCAGTATCATGAATGCCATACTTCCCGCCGGTTCCGTCACCGGTGCCCCCAAGAAAAAAACCGTAGAGCTCATCAAAGCCATAGAACCCGAATCCCGCGGCTACTTTACCGGCGTCTTCGGTGTCTTTGATGGCACCAACCTCGACAGCGCCGTCATGATCCGCATGATCGAACAGCGCCCTGACGGATTTTATTATCGTAGCGGCGGTGGCATCACCTATCGCAGCGCCGCATCCCTGGAGTACCAGGAGATGATCAGTAAAGTCTATCTCCCGAAGAAGTAGCTTTAATTCCCCCTTTCAAGGGGGTTAGGGGGTTGTAGAATCATGCTTCCATGCAATATCATCTCCCTATCTTTCCAAATCTTTGAACCAGCAATAACTAATAACCTATCCCCACCATTGTCCAGCTTCCTCGAAACGATCCGCATTCAAAATGGCCAGCCAGCTCATCTGCCCTGGCACCAGCGTAGGGTCAATTCCACATTATCCCACTTCTATCCAAAGTTGGATCAAGCCGAGGCACAATTCCAACTGGATGACATACTATCATACTCCTCCATTCCAGCTGATGGCATATATCGATGCAGGATCATCTACGATATCCATAGCATAGAGGTGGAATTCATCCCCTATGTGCCCCGTCAGGTTAAAACATTGAGACTGGTGGAGATTCCAGATGGATATGACTACAGTTTTAAATACGCTGACCGCAAAGTCATTGAAGACCTGTATGCCATGCGTGGCGATGCAGATGATATCCTGATGACACGTGATGGATATATCACAGACACTTCCATTGCCAATATTGCTTTCAGAAAAGATGACCGGTGGTACACACCCTCCATACCTCTGCTGGCGGGCACAACATGGAAAAGATTGATTGCTACGGGCACATTAATCCCGAGACCGATACATCAGGATGAGATCAATAGGTTCGATGCCTTTAGGATTTTTAATGCAATGAATGCCTATGAGTCTGTGACCCAGCACATCATTGTCTGAATCACGGATTAAACGGATTTAAAGATTTCACGGATTAGGTTTGCTGATAGGGTATCACATCTATATTCCGCAGTCTCCTGTAGTAATAAAAATGGGTAATCCGTCTCCTGACAGAAAATCCGTGTAATCCGTGTAATCCGCTTAATCCGTGATTCAGACAGAAAAAATCCGTGTAATGCTGATTCAATTGACAGAGCAGAGAACTTCCTTAGCTCAATATCAACTCATCATACCTGAAAATCACCTCCATCCCCTTAGACTTAAAGTAGTTGCGGGTTTCAACCTCATCACGGTCAGACGTGGCGAGCACAAAATCTCCGCCCCAGGCACCAAGTGATTTTACCGTACCCCAATAGTCAGGAAATTCTTTGCTCTGCACAGTGGGCAGGCCGAGGATATCAGAGACAAGGGACTCATGCTGGCGCACGAGAGATTCAAATTCTTTTAAGGAAGTAGCTGTGTTGATGCTTTCGGTGAGCCTTGACACTTTGTCTACCGAACCATTAAGGCCGGCTTTGGACTGGTGATATTTCTTCAGCGCTTCACGGCTGTTTTGTTTGCGGCCGAGGTAGACGAGGAATAGATTGTTCTTAAACGGAGGATTAAAGTCTGAACCATCGATGTGCAGTTCATCTTCCAGGAACTGATACAACACAGGTCCATCGGCGTCAGCGCAGGCGATGTCATACCCTGAACCACCAAAAGTATCAAACAGGAGAATGTAAGGATTCACTTCGGCCCACTGTGCCACGCACCATACGAGGGTTGAACTGCTGCCCAGACCCCAGTCGCGGTCAAATTCGAGATAAGTCTCTACGGTGTATTTGCGCCACTGGCTCAGGAATTCAGAGTTCTGACGACAGGCGGCGCGAAGGAGTTGCTGAAGGCTATTGGCGATGTCTTTGTCGGTGCTGTCGATGGGATCAAACGCCATCAGGTCAAAGCTGCCGGAAAACCAAAGATTGCCTTTGCGGTCGTATGATTTCCAGACAATCTCACTGCCCGGACGTTCGCCGACGTTCATCGATTGTCCCAACTTGCAGGGAAGCGCAAGCGACACCGCCCCGTTGAGGACGAGATATTCACCGGTAAGGAGGAGCTTACCATTGGCTTTATAGTGTCGTTTTGTCTGAACTGCCATGGGTAATAGGGGGGCAAAGATAACATTGGTTCTCATTCACTTACCCTTGCGCAACGCCCTTTGGCAGCCGGACAAGGTTTACAGGCCATCTCCATGAAGAAGACCCGGCAAATGGTGTGTTCTTGTGCGGCAAGATATATACTTTTTAATTATATATAGAAAGTAAATGTGAAATTTTATTTGGAAAAGCCCACTTACCCCGAAATGATTGCATCAGGCAGCCATTCCTTCCATCAGAGATTAAAAATTTTTAATCCTTCGAATTTTAACACATACCGTTGATGTTTACCTCTGAGTACCTCCGTGTTTCCTCTTTTCCTCCGTGAGAAACCACCTCCCGAATTAATCTTCCTTGAAGTATGGTCTCGCACAGAGGAAAGGAGGTAGCACGAAGGAAAGGAGGAACATTGTAAACCGCCTCCGAGTACCTCCGTGTTTCCTCTTTTCCTCCGTGAGAAACCACCTCCCCGGTTAAATCTCTCTGGAAGTAAGGTCTCGCACAGAGGAAAGGAGGTAGCACGAAGGAAAGAAGGAACATTGTAAACCGCCTCCGAGTACCTCCGTGTTTCCTCTTTTCCTCCGTGAGAAACCACCTCCCCGGTTAAATCTCTCTGGAAGTAAGGTCTCGCACAGAGTAAAGGAGGTAGCACGAAGGAAAGGAGGAACATTGTAAACCGCCTCCGTGTACCTCCGTGTTTCCTCTTTTCCTCCGTGAGAAACCACCTCCCCGGTTAAATCTCTCTGGAAGTAAGGTCTCGCACAGAGTAAAGGAGGTAGCACGAAGGAAAGGAGGAACATTGTAAACCGCCTCCGTGTACCTCCGTGTTTCCTCTTTTCCTCCGTGAGAAACCACCTCCCCGGTTAAATCTCTCTGGAAGTAAGGTCTCGCACAGAGTAAAGGAGGTAGCACGAAGGAAAGGAGGAACATTGTAAACCGCCTCCGTGTACCTCCGTGTTTCCTCTTTTCCTCCGTGAGAAACCATTCGACCGGTAAAACCTGATTGGACCGATAATCTCCCCAAAACGTCGAAGTTCAAAACGAACTCTGCAGCCCCTCCTGTTGTTATTTTGTATTCTTACATCACCATTTTACCAGAAGGAATATAATACCATGACATACGACAACTTTACCATCAACGCTCAGGAGGCGATCCTCGCCGGACAACGACTCGCCGCAAGCCTCCAGCAACAAACCGTAGACACAACGCACCTCGTCAAAGGCATCCTGGAAGCCAGTGAGGACAGCGCCAAATTCCTCTTTCAAAAGGTAGGCGTCAGTATCCCGCAACTCACCAAAGCGCTCGACGAAGCTATCAACGCCTATCCGAAAGTCTCCGGCTCTGACAAGCAATACCTCACCGACCACAGCAATAAGGCCCTTACAGAGGCAAAGAAATTTTTAGCTGAGTTTGGTGATGAATTTATTTCCACCGAAGTGATGCTCCTCGGCATCATGAAAGGCACTAGCAAGGGTGGACAGATCCTGAAGGACCAGGGCGCCACGCTCGATGGTCTCAAGGCCGCCATCAAGGAACTTCGCGGTGGCCGAAAAGTCAGCGATCAGAGTACCGAGAACCAATACAACGCCTTAAAGAAGTTTGGCATCCATCTCAATCAGCGCGCCCTCGATGGCAAACTCGATCCGATCGTAGGCCGCGATGAAGAGATCCGCCGTATTCTGCACATCCTCTCCCGCCGCAAAAAGAACAACCCGATCCTGATCGGTGACGCCGGTGTAGGTAAAACCGCCATCGTCGAAGGGATCGCCTGGCGTATCGTCAAGAAGGATGTTCCTGAAAACTTGCTGACCAAACAACTGTATGTACTTGATCTGGCGGCCCTCGTCGCAGGTGCAAAGTTTAAAGGCGAGTTTGAAGAACGCCTCAAAGCCGTGATCGAAGAAGTCAAAAGCTCTAATGGTGAAATCATCCTCTTCATTGATGAGATACACACCCTGATCGGTGCCGGCGGAGGCAGTGGGGCCATGGATGCAGCTAACATATTAAAACCCGCACTTGCCCGCGGCGAACTCCGCACTATTGGTGCCACCACAGCGGATGAGTATCAGAAATATTTCGAAGCCGACAAGGCCCTCGTGCGTCGCTTCCAGACTGTCTTTATCGATGAACCATCCGTAGAAGATACCATCTCTATCCTCAGAGGCATCCAGGATAAATACGAAGTGTATCATAAGATCGATATTCTCGATGAGGCCCTTGTAGCCGCCGCAGAATTATCACACCGGTACATCCAGGATCGCCATCTGCCTGACAAGGCCATCGACCTCATTGATGAAGCGGCTGCAAAACTCCGCCTCGAACTGGACAGCTTGCCGGAAGAAATCGATCAGGCCGATCGCAGATTGCGCCAGTTGGAAATCGAACGCGAAGCCGTCAAGCGCGAAAAGGACGAGAAGAAATTGAAGGTCATCAATGAGACCATCGCCAATACACAGGAGAAACTGGACGCGCTCAAGGCCGCATGGAAAAATGAAAAGGAACTCGTGGATTCGGTTCAAAACATAAAGAAACGTATCGACGAACTCGAACACGAAGCCACCGTAGCAGAGCGCGAAGCCAATTATGAGAAAGTAGCCAAGATCCGTTATGGAGAATTAGTGGCTGAGAAAGCCAAACTCACCGAAACCGAAGAGAAACTTCATAAGCTGCCAAGAGATAGCCGCTTTACCAATGAAGAAGTAACGGCGGATGATATCGCAGATGTCGTTTCTCGTTGGACCGGCATTCCTTTACAGAAGATGATGCAGTCCGAAAAGGAAAAGATGCTTCACCTTGAAGAAGAGATTGGAAAGAGACTTATTGGTCAGGCTGAAGCTGTGACTTCCGTTTGTAATGCAGTACGTCGTAGCCGCGCAGGTCTGCAGGATCCGAATAAACCCATTGGTTCATTCATCTTCCTCGGTCCTACAGGTGTGGGTAAAACCGAATTGGCAAAAGCATTGGCAGAGGTATTGTTTGATGACGAAAACGCCATCACGCGGATCGACATGAGCGAGTATCAGGAAAAGCATGCTGTGTCCCGTCTTGTGGGCGCGCCTCCGGGATATGTGGGATATGATGAAGGTGGGCAGTTGACCGAAGCAGTGCGACGCAGACCTTATTCTATCGTGTTGTTGGATGAGATAGAAAAAGCTCATCCCGATACTTTCAATGTGCTCCTGCAAGTGCTGGATGACGGACGATTGACGGATAATAAGGGTCGTGTGGCCAATTTTAAAAACACGATTGTCATTATGACCTCCAATATGGGTTCGGATGTCATCCTCGAAAATTTTGAGGACCTGGAGAAAATGGGTGACGCGCATCGCGCGGACATCATCACCACCACAAAGGAAGAAGTATTCAATCTGTTGAAGGAAACCCTGCGTCCGGAATTCCTCAACCGCATCGATGACAAGATCATGTTCCTGCCGCTCTCGAAGGCAGAGATTAAAAAGATCGCCACGCTGCAGTTGAAGAAAATCAAGAAGAACCTGGCCAATCGCGAACTCGGGCTCGAGATCAGTGAGAAGGCACTCAACTTGATAGCCGATCTGGGCTACGATCCGCAATTTGGTGCCCGCCCACTCAAGAGAGTCATCGAGTTTGAACTCGTCAACGAACTGGCCAAACAAGTCTTGTCAGGACAGTTTGTGGAAGGAGATACGATCTATGTCGATGCCGACAATAAAGGATTTGTATTCAGCGAAGATGGATTCAAAGGCGATGGTACTGCGCCACCTTCTGGAAAAGGCGGAAAGGACACCGCCAAAAAGCGCGAGGACAATGTGGAGAAATTAAAGAAGGCCACGAAAGATGTCGACGACCTGGTGAAGGACATCAAGGATGAAGACGATGAGGCATAGGGCATAGAGCAAAGGGCAAAGGGCATAGGGCATAGAGCAATTGTCCATTGCTTATTGCCAATTGCTCGTTGCCTATTGTCAATTGCCTATTGCCAATTGCACATTGCCTATTTAATTCTTCCAGGATTTTCCTTCAGAAAATTCTTCCAGCTACCCTTTTTAGAGGACACAGGTTTCCCGGCCTGATAGTGATGACACACCGCAACAGATAATGCGTCAGTGGCATCCAATGGAAATTTTCCGGGTTGGATGCTGAGCATGCGGCAGAGCATATCGGCGACCTGTTCTTTTGCGGCATTTCCATTTCCAGTGACGGATTGCTTCACTTTCTTTGGGGAGTATTCCGTGATCGTTAAGCCCATCGTGATGCCTGCTGCCATTGCGACCCCCTGTGCCCTTCCCAGTTTCAACATCGACTGCACATTCTTTCCAAAAAACGGTGCCTCTATCGCCAGATCCCCCGGCAGGTATCGTTCGATGATCTCCTGGATCTCAAGGAAAATCTCTTTGAGCTTGTCTGTATGCTCTTTCTGCTCTTTGAGATGGAGCACACCGATCTCCAGCACATTGATTTTTTCTCCCTCCACCTCAATCACCGCAAAGCCCAGCACATTGGTGCCTGGATCAATTCCCAGAATGCGGGAAGGTTTCTGCTTTATTGAAAGTTTAGCCAAGGTAGGTGATTGGTGGTAATGACAATGTGTTTAGTCGATCCACCTGTCCGGTGGATCTGGTTTAGAGCGTTTAGAAAGTTTAGGTCGCCATAAACTGAGCTCAAGTATTTTAACTCATGTTCATTTTGGTCACAATATCTGTCTTAAAAGAAATGGTAAAACTAAACTTTCTCAACAGGGGTGCGAATAGTACCACGATCTAAACTTTCTAAACACATGATGTATGCACAGATTTTACAGCAGGAAATTATTTCCGGGTAATCAATATCTTATCAATCGTCGGGCCATCCATATCCATCACCTCAAACTCAAAATTAACCCACTCGATTTTCTCCGATTGCTTTGGGATGCGGCCGAGCACATGCATGATCAATCCTCCGACCGTATTGACTTCGTAGTCTTTGATATAATCCTCCATGCCAAAGCGGGTCAAAAAATCAGGCAGCGGATAATGGCCGTCAATCAACCACGACTTTTCATCCCGCTGCTGGAATAAATATTCCTCTCCATAGAATTCAGAAATATCGCCAACCAATGCTTCGAGGATATCACTCATGGTGAGGATCCCTTGCGTCGAACCATATTCGTCGATCACGAGGGCATAGTGGATATTGGTTTGTTTGAATTGTTCCAGGGCCTTATAAGCAGACGCGCTCTCCGCGATATAGCTTGGTTCGGTGATGATCCGTTTGAGATCAAACTCCTCCTTTTCGATTTCCGCAAACAATTGCTTGAGGCTGACGATTCCTACAATGTCCTGTTCTTCGCTGTCGTAGATCGGGTAAAAATTGTGCAGGTCTTCGGATACCAGTTTTTTTACTTCTTCCCGGGTGTCGAGGATGTCCAGGGTGGTCATCATTTTCCGTGAGGTCATCAGCGAACTCACGCTTCGGTCTCCCACGCTAAACACCCGGTTCACGATATTCTGTTCGATCTCCTGGATCTCGCCGTCTTCCATGCCTTCGCGAACGATGGCTTTGATTTCCTCTTCCGTCACCTTGCTGTCGCTCGAGCGCTTTACCCCAAAGAGTTTGAGGAGCAAATCGGTAGTAAATGTGAGAAGCCAGATAAAAGGGGCTGTGATCGTGGCGATGATCTTCATCGGCATGGCCATGGTTCTGGCGATGGTCTCGGGGTAGGTGAGACCGATCCGTTTGGGCACCAGTTCGCCCAGCACCAGGGAGAAAAAGGTGATGATGATCAGGACTACCGCCACGCCCAGGGTTGAGGCATACGGTGCCAGGGCGGGAAACTGGGAGATAAAGGCTTCCATGTCGTTGGTGATCTTTTCCCCACTATAAATACCGGTCATCAACCCGATCAGGGTGATCCCGATCTGGACCGTTGATAGTAGTTTGCTTGGAGCAGCCTGAAGCTCCAGGGCTGTTTTGGCTCCCTTGTGGCCGTGCTGGGCAGCATTCGTGAGTCGGTTCTTTCGGGCAGACACCAGGGCGATCTCCGACATGGAGAAAACCCCATTCAGCAGGATCAGGAATAAAATAATCAGTATTTCCATACTACAGTAGTGTCTCCGGAAACGGGTTCCGTTCCACAAAGATCAAAGAAAATTTCATGACCTCTTGCCCCTTTGGGCATTATACCCCCTTTGCCCCCTAAAAGGGGGTACCTATTCTGGCATATAATAAGAAAGGACGGTTGAGCGTAGATTTAATCTACGATCGCGTACGTAAGGTCACAATATCACGGTTGGGAGTAAGTTCATCTTCGCCGTTTGAACGGGAGGTAATTTGCCCTCATCCATCCCATCTACAAGCTCAGGAACTAAAAATTTCGCTCTGCCCTCTGCCCTCTGCCCTCTGCTCTATGCTCTCTGCTCTATGCCACATGTAACACTTCCCCCACTTTTTGCGTTAATACATTTAGATGAACAGGTTATTTCTGCTCACAGCAGCCATATTAGGATTAAGTTTTTCCAAACCGGTGGATATCCGGCCGGTGGAGGCCTATGATTTTTCCACCTACAACTTCTGCGATACGGAGAATCATTCGTGGCAGGGCGGGGAGGAAATTACCTATACCCTCTATTATCAGCTCAATTTTATTTGGATTCCTGCGGGCGAAGCCACCTTCAAGGTTAAGGACATGGGCGACCGCTACTTCATCTCCGTGGACGGCAAGACCATCAGCGCATTTGAATGGTTTTACAAGGTCAATGACCGGTATGAAAGTGTGATTGATAAGAAGACGTTGTTGCCGATGCAGTTTTCCCGCAATATCCAGGAAGGCAAATATGTGTGGTGGGATAAATTCACCTTTGATCAGCAAAACAGGAAGGTGCATGCGTCAAAAGGCTGGCCCAATAAACCTGAGAAACCCACCAAGTATTATTCGGCGGATTTGTCCTCCTGTATGCATGATCTGATCTCCATCGTCTATAGTGTACGCAATGTTGACTTTGATCGCTATAAAGCCGGAGAACAATTTGGTGTCAACGTATTCGTAGAGGAGGAATATCCGCTCCAGGTGCAGGTCAAGGAAAAGCACATCGAACAAAAAATCCGTAACCTCGGCCATTTCAAAACGCATCTGATCCGCCCTGAAATGGTGGAGGGCCATTTCTTTGAAGAGGATACCCGCATGGACATTTACATGTCCGCCGATGGCAACCGTATCCCGCTGATGATTGAAAGTCCCGTATCCGTGGGCAAAGTCAAAGCGGTATTGACCGAATACAAAGGGTTGAAATATCCATTGACGGAAGTCAGATAAATACCTTTTTTCTGCATTTCCACTGCAGGATTTCCCCAAGGCCCGTTTTTATTAAGTCGTTCGGATTACATTTCTGTTTCATTTTTGAATGTAGATCCGTTTTTGTCTCTGAAAGGACATTTAATCTCCTGTTAGATTGGTTATTTTTATGAAAAACCACTAACATGAAAAACCTGCTGATTTGGTTCTGCTTCTGTCCAATCATGTTGCATGCTCAACAATCCTGTATCAGTGATCAGGAAAGTTTTGAGTTTAATGCGAATAAAATTCGGACGTTTTTTACGCCATATGGTCAGAAATTTTTTAGTTATGATGGCGATGGGTTCCAGGTTCCATATCCGGTTCCGCCAAATTCCTATTATAAAAAAACAATGGAGGTGGGTGCCCCATGGATTGGGGGTTTGAGAGATGGCCAGCTTTATATCGGATGTCAAAGGTTTCAAAGTAAATTCTCCTATGACTTTTATCCCGGGCCGCTTAATTCAAATGGCATGCAGTATGCTAATATTTGTGATCAGTTTGATACCGTATGGACGGTTTTCAGGGAGGATATACTGCGGCATGAATCGGATTTTGAAGCCGATGGAAAAATTGACGATACCATTGCAAGCATTTTTGGTTGGCCGGCTGAAGGGAATATTTTTTTCACCGAATTTAATGGATTTGAATTGCCTGAAGACCATTCTGGGGAGTGGGCTGATTTTCAGGATAAAAATTCAAATGGAAAATATGAGCCTCACCACGGTGAGTATCCCGTAGTTCGATTACTGGGAAATATTTCACGCCCTGAACAGATCATGTGGTCTGTTTTCAACGATCAGGGTTCGCACCTTTCTACACATGGAAGGCCCATTGGGGTGGAGATTCAACTCACGTCATTTGGATATTACTGTGAGGATAATCAGTTGATCAATCATAGCCTTTTCAATACGTATAAAATAATCAACAAGTCAACAGAAGCGCTTGACAGTGTCTATTTTGGTCTGTATCATGCATATGAAATCGGTTGTGATGGAGATGACTTTATAGGATGTGATACCTTACGCCACACCGAATTCGGATATAATGCTGATAGCCTGGACGGTTTTGATGTATCATGTCATTCGGGCTACGCGGGTTATGGCCCTTATCTGCCTATCCAAAGTTTTACATACCTGACGCATCCGATATACAGCTTTATTAAGGAGGATATGCTTCAATCAAGTTCTACCGATATAGAGTTTTACAGAATGCTCACAGGGAGATGGAGGAGTGGAAAGCCAATGACGGCTGCTGGAGATGGTCAGGGGCCTGATTCTCTGTTTCCGGTCACCCGTTATCTCTATCATGATGATCCTCGGGATCCACAAGGGTGGAGTCAGTTGACCGCAGATAACCCTAATGACTATACTTCAAGGACGATTTCTTCGGTTGATCTGGATCAATTAGCACCTGGAGAACCAGTGATATTGGAAGGGGTTTATATCTATCATCAGGATAGTGCGAAGTCGCATTTTGAACAGTTTGATGTGATGCATGAGAATATCGAAGAGATGGTTGATTTGGCAGCGGATATTGACAATCATTGCAATCCGTTTCCATTATGCCTCAACGAAGATTGTGTCTGGCCCGGAGATTTTAATCAAGATTTATTCGTTGATCATCGCGACCTGTTGCATTGGGCAGTAGCCAACGGCAATCAAGGTCCACCCAGAAACGGTCTGATCAATTGGCGTGGTCATTATGCTGACATTTGGCCTTTCACATTTTCGGACGGAACAAATGGAAAGCATCAGGATGCGGATGGTAATGGTATAGTTGAAACAATGGATCTGGAGATGAACCGCATGAATTTGGGTAGAGCAGCTCCAGAAGCTATGAAAACAGATTATTATCCTGTTGGAGATGATTTGGCCATTCTTTCTGAGCCAATGGACGAGCATGGCGATATCCGGTATATCCAGGTCATAAGTCAACGTCCACTGAGCAATTTATACGGAATTACCTTTGAGCTGGAGTTTGACACCTTTTACTTTGAGTATGATAATCTGTATCAGCGGTTTCCGCTTGATACGCAAGGCGTTTGTTTTGTCGGGAATGATGTGAATCCTTATTATAGTTTTTATCCAAGAGATCTTGTGGCAGACACCCGCTATAGTTTTGTGGGAGAAGCTCATGAAAACTTTTCCATTCCACAAGATTTCATGTTTCTGCGCATACCTTTTGGGCTGAAGAATAAACATCAGCTTCCGTTGAGCTACCTGCCGGATCAGACGGTGATGCGTTTAAAGAATCTCGTGGGTATTGATAAAGAAGGCAATGAGGTAATGTTGGGTGCCGAACAATACGTGGTTGTAAATCCATTTAGCACAGCAACAGGAGATATTCAAGGTCAAAAGATCAAGGTGTACCCGAATCCCTGTCATGACGAAATTGTAATTTACTCCGAAGTAGAATCAGATGTAGAGATTGTTAATATTCAGGGAAGAAAACTTAAGACGATTTCATATCTTGATACGCACCAGCCTGTGCAGGTACGTGACCTTGTCCCCGGTGTATATTTTCTCCGGTTTTTACAAACAGGGGATATGTTGAAACTTATTGTTCAATAAGAGGCATTTTTCAATGAAAAATCTACTCTTTGCTCTTTTATTTGTCCCTGTTTTATTAGACGGCCAGCAAACCTGCCAGGGTAGTTTTACGGAGTATGTACTAAACGCAAATCACATCCGGGCTTCCTTCTTTCCAAGAGGCAATAAATTTAATTCAGGAATGGATGGCGGTTTCCAGGTGCCATATCCTTCCGAGCAAAGACTATCCACCATATTCGCATCATCCCCATGGATAGCTGGTTTTGATGATGCGGGCAATTTAAGAGGAGGAACTGAAACTTTTCCAAATGGGACTGGGATGGATTTTGCTGTTGGTCCCCTTGAAAGCATAGGTACACTTTTTCCCGATAGCATTTGTTCTCATTTTAATAAAGCGTGGATTGTTTTCGCAGAAGACATACTCAAGCACAGAGCTGATTTTGAATCAGATTCTATTATCAACGACACGATGGCTTCCATATTTGGATGGCCGGGGAGAGGGAATACATTTTTTGAGAAATATAATGGGATTAAACTTCCAAATGAGTTAACCTGGCACTGGGCCCCATTTGATGATAACAATTGGAACGGATTGTACGAACCAGACAAAGGTGAATGTCCCGTGGTCGAACCAAATAGCACATGGCCTGTCGTGCCTGACCAAATGATGTGGATGGTATTTAATGATGCGCTCATATCTGATTCAATACCTGGATTAATACCGTCAAGGTTTGAAATACAATTGACTGCTTATTCCTTTTTTTGCCAGGATAATGAAATCTTGAATAACACCATTTTTAACCGATACAAAATTATTAACAGATCGGTTATCCCCTTAGATTCAATATTTTTTGGCATGTGGACGGATTACGACCTCGGATGTTCAACTGATGACTTTATCGGATCAGACAGTCTCAGAAGTACTGAGTATGTTTACAATAGTGATGTTATCGATGGTGTGGATGGAAAAGATTGTCCGATCAGTGGAGATGCATACAGATTCAATGTTCCACCGATACAGAGTATGACATGGTTGTCTCATCCAATGCATAGTTTTATTTCCTATCCTTCCACAGAAACATTTGTTCCAATCGAACGATTTAGGTTATTGAATGGACAATGGACTGATGGAACAGATATGCGCCCGTCAGGAGATGGATATAAAGAGGATCCCGGTTTAAGTGTTACCAGATTTATGTTCAATGGTGATCCCAGGGATACAAACTCGTGGTCCGCAGTTAATGTATTGAATGAAGGCCTTGACGTTCGAAGTATATCTTCAGTTTCATTAGGTAGATTAAATCCCGGCAGTATCACGGTTGTAGATTTAGCTTATGGGTTTCACCTGGATACCAGTCAAGGGTATCTTGGACAGATTACAACCATGTTTGAGAATATCGATTCGTTGAAGAAAATCAATCTTTTCTGGGGCAGACCCTGCCTGCGTCACGAATTTTGTCTGGACAATAATTGTGTCTGGCCAGGCGACTTCAATCACAACGGACGCGTTGATCACGAAGATTATCTCGCATGGGGTGTTTTTAACACGCAGTCCGGACCGAACAGAAACGGCCTCATCAACTGGAGAGGACATTATGCAGAAGAATGGAATCACAAATGGGAAGATATCAATGCCAAACATGCAGACGGGAACGGCGATGGGGTAGTGGACATCCGTGATATTGAAATTCATCACTTGAATCATTTATTCGAAAACGATGATTTTAAAAATGTATCTCAATACCCGCTGGGTGATGATTTGGTGTTAAGTGCAGATCAAGGTTATATTGATAAAATCAGTAACATCCAGGTGACATCAGGAAAGTCCTTCGACAATGTGCTCGGCATTTCCTTTGAAATCGAATTTGATACAGCTCTGTTTGAGTTGGTCGATATGCATGCTTTGTATCCGGATGTTCCCGATGTATTGAGCTATGAAACTCCAGGCAATCAGAATGCATTTTACCCTTATGCTTTTGTTCAGACAAATCAGGAAAGCGTATCTCTTGAAAATGGCTTTACTTTTTGCAGTAGTAACTTAAATGGTCTGCAATTGCGTCCGGGAAAATCCGCCCCTGACAGTACCATGATCCGGCTTCGTAATCTGAAAGGAGTTGATCGGGAAGGAAATGAATTACACCTGGGTTCCCTGCCACTCACCATTTGCCGTGAAGGGTTTGTTTGCACGCCTCAGACTCATTTTCCAAAGGCAGTAATGCATCCAAATCCGGCCCGTGATGAGTTTTATATCATCACCACTGAAGAAACGGAGTGCATCCTCTATGATGTCAATGGCCGCATTTTGCTTCGGGAAATCGTTTCCGGACCACGCGATCCTATCCGGGTAGGTCACTTACCGCAAGGCTTGTATATCGTCCGGGTGGTATCCACTGGCGAAACCCTAAAACTGATTCTCCAATAGGAAGCCAAACTCAAACTTTTCATTATTTTGCCTCGCCTTCAAGACGCAGGGCAGAATAAATCACTCCTAAAATAGCTGATTATGAAGAGTTTCTTTGGCCATCCGCCAGGCTTGTCCACCTTGTTTTTTACCGAAATGTGGGAGCGGTTCTCCTACTATGGCGGTCGCGCCATGCTCATTCTCTATATGACCGCTGCTGTCGTCGGAGATAATCCCGGCCTCGGCCTCTCCGTTGTTGAAGCAGGTGCCCTCTATGGTCTCTATACCGCTATAGTGTATATGACCAATCTCCCCGGCGGTTGGATCGCCGACAAGTTTATCGGCGCCCGCAATGCTGTTTTCTACGGCGGGATCATTATCGCGCTTGGCAACCTTTGCCTCGCTGCTCCTTTTGGTCCCCCCTCCTTCTATTCCGGCCTCGGGTTGATCGCCATCGGAACAGGTTTGCTGAAACCAAACGTGAGTACTATGGTCGGTTCGCTCTACCAACAAGGAGATGCCCGCCGCGACTCTGCCTTCTCCATCTTTTATATGGGGATCAACCTCGGCGCCTTTCTGGCCCCTCTCGTAGCAGGTTGGTTTGGCCAGAATGTCAACTGGCACACCGGCTTCTTCGTGGTGGCGATCGGTATGACCCTCGGTCTTATCCAATATAAACTCGGCGCAAAACATCTCGGAGATGCAGGTCTCCACGTCCGCACATCTTCGGATGAAGAACACGCCAAACAACGCAAAGCACTCGTCAACGGATTGCTTGGATTTTTAATTGCAGCCGCTGTACTGGTCGGATTACATTTTGCCAATATTTTCGCTTTGACGGTCGTCAATCTCTCCAACCTGGTGGGTGTTCTTCTCTTGATTATCCCCGTAGTGTATTTCGGATTCCTGTTTACGAAGGGAGGATTTGACAAAGAAGAGAAAAACAGGATCGTCGCGATCATCATTTTCTACCTCGCCGCAGCGCTCTTCTGGTCCGCATTCGAACAGGCAGGTTCAACCCTGACTTTGTTTGCAGACCGCCATACACACAACTCCTTCCTCGGCATGGAATTCCCTTCCACATGGTGGCAGAGCATTAACGCCCTGTTTATCATCGTGCTCTCCGGTGTGTTTGCATGGTTGTGGCTCAAATTGAATAGCATTAAAAAGGAACCATCTACACCGATGAAGTTTGCTATCGGTTTATTACTGGTAGGGGTCGGATTCCTCCTTCTCGTGCCTGCTGCTTCTATGATCGAATCCACAGGGGCTCGTGTAGGCATTGTCTGGTTGTTGATGACGTATTTCATTCATACCGTTGGTGAGCTTTTCCTCTCTCCTGTTGGATTGAGCGCTATGACCAAACTGGCGCCATCACGTATCGTGGGCCAGATGATGGGGATTTGGTTCCTCGGCGCCGCCATGGGTAACTTTATCGGTGGCCGTGTAGGTGGTATGTTTGAAACCTTTCCACTGAAATATATTTTCCTCGCCGTATTCGGCGTCAGCCTCACAGCCGCACTGGTGATGTTCTTCCTCGTGCCCTGGATGAAGCGCCTGATGGGGGAAGTGAAATAGATGTAAGATGCCCTTTTCTAAGGGCTAAGGGTAAAAGGTTAAGGGTTAAATGTGTTCATCGCATTTAACCCTTTTACTTTAACCACACACCCTCTCACTCTCTTGCCCTCTTACCGTCTTACCTTCTTGCCCTCTTACTCATATCTTCCAGAAAAAAACTACCTTGACCACACTAATTTTATCTATACCGTAATCACCAACCAAATGAGTCAAAATCCATCCAACCAGCAACTTACACTGGAGAGCATCCAGAGCTTTAAGGGCAAATACCCCATTCAACTCTGGTACATGTTTGCGATCGAGATGTGGGAGCGCTTTTGCTTCTACGGCATGCGCGGTATGCTGGCCGTGTTTATGGTTGAAAAACTATTGATGGAAGACGGAGCCGTCAACCTTCAGTATGGTGCTATTCAGGCCTTTATATACATTTTCACATTTGTGGGTGGCTTCTTTGCGGATAAGATTCTTGGATTTAGAAAATCCCTTTTTTGGGGAGGGGCTTTGATGGCAGTGGGCGGATTTTCCATCGCGCTGGCACCGGTAGATATGTTTTATATCGGCATTTGTTTTACCATCATCGGCACCGGTTTTTTCAAGCCTAATATTTCCACGATGGTGGGTTACCTCTATAAGGAAGGGGACTCAAGACGTGACGCGGGCTTCAGCCTGTTTTATGCCGGGATCAATCTGGGCGCACTGCTCGGCGGTATCCTGATGATCTGGGTGGGTAAATATTATTCGTGGGGACTGGCCTTTGCATTGGTGGGTGTGGTGATGTTGATCAGTATTATCACCCTGATGTTGACTCAAAAGACATTCGGCCCTATTGGTTTATCACCACTGGATCCTGCTTTGCCCCGAAAGAAGAAACTAACTTATGAGATCGCTACGTATGTGGGTTCACTAGCGATCATGCCGCTCATCTTAATTTTGATCAAGAACACGCATTACACGGACATGTTTATGCTCATCGCCGGGCCACTGACCTTGTTGTATGTATTCTATGAAATGACACACCATACCTGGGAAGAAAATAAAAAGCTCATAGCGGCTTTGATCTTTATTTTGTTTTCGATCCTGTTCTGGGCGTTTTTCGAACAGAGCGGCGGTTCGCTCAGTCTCTTCGCGCTCAACAATATCAAGCATGATCTTGCGGGCATCCCGATGGATCCTAATATTGTCAACAATTCATCCAACTCCCTCTTTGTCATCATCTTTGCTCCCTTACTCGGATTGCTCTGGGTATGGCTCAGTAAACGAAAACTCGAACCAAATTCAGTATTGAAATTTGGTTTAGGTTTCTTACTGCTGGGACTTGGATTTTATGTCTTTTATTCCACCGTGGGCTTTGCCACACCGGATGGCATGACCTCACTGGAGATCTTCACCGTCGCATATCTGGTCGTCACCTTCGCGGAACTTTGCGTATCCCCTATTGGCCTTTCCCTCATGACTAAACTATCGCCCAACCGTATGCAGGGGTTGATGATGGGGATGTGGTTCCTGGCCAGCGGATATGGACAATATGTGGCCGGCTTGTTAGGAAAAGGGATGAGCGTCCCCGGCACTGATGCCACGGCTGTGGAAAAACTGATTGCCTTTACCAGCGGGTATAAGCAGCTTGCCATATATGGATTGATCGCCGGTGTTGCACTACTCTTGCTGGCTCCTGTGGTGAGAAGATTAATGGGGAATATAAAGTAAGAGCCGCAGGCCGTTACGAAGCATTCCCAATTGAGACTGTAGACGTGAGACGAAAGACGAAAGACGAAAAACGTGAGACGTCAGACGTGAGTCGTGAGATCTATTTCCATCATGTCGTAGGTTATTGCTTTAATAAGTTTGAAGTAAAGACCGGTCCACTTTATGCCAACCGAGTTCCTCGAGCCCGTCACTCTGACGACTCACGACTGACGACTCACGTCTGACGTCTGACGTCTTCCGTCTCACGTAAGTCATCTATCTTTGCCCCCATGCTAGACTTTCCTCTACTCAAAAAAATATCCGAAACCCCCGGCGCTCCGGGATTTGAAACCCAGATCCGTAATCTCATTAAGGAAGAGATCAGCGGGCTGGTGGATGAAATGTTCATCGATACCATGGGTTCGCTCATTGGGGTCCGCAAGGGCAACAGTGCAAAGAAGATCATGGTGGCCGCGCACATGGATGAGATCAGTTTTATCGTCACCCATATCGATGATGACGGTTTTATCCGATTCCATCCCCTAGGAGGATTTGATCCAAAGACACTCTCCGCACAACGTGTCATCGTACATGGCCGTAAAGACATCATGGGCGTGATGGGCAGCAAGCCTGTGCACCTCATGTCGCCGGAAGAGAAAAATAAGAACCCGCAACTCCGTGATTACTTTGTAGACACGGGACGACCCGCTGCTGAAGTGAAAGAGTTGGTGGACATCGGAGATCCGATCACCCGCGAACGCGACCTCATTATGATGGGCGATTGCATCAATGGAAAATCGCTGGACAACCGATTATCAGTCTATATCCTGATCGAAGTGCTTAAGGCATTGAAAGGAAAGTCTATTCCCTATGATTTTTATGCGGCCTTTACGGTGCAGGAAGAAGTTGGACTGCGCGGTGCATTCAATGCAGCAGGACACATCGATCCGGACTTTGGTATTGGACTGGATGTGACGATTGCGTTCGACACACCTGGTGCGCAACCTTTTGAAATGGTGACGCGATTGGGTAAAGGAACCGCAATCAAAATACTTGATGGTTCGATCATCTGCGATACCCGCATGACCTCGTTTATGAAATCAACCGCCACTAAGCATAACATCCCCTACCAGATGGAGATCTTGCCGGCCGGCGGAACGGACACAGGAGCTTTACAGCGGCAGGGATCAAAGGGATCTATTGCGGGAGCCATTTCCATTCCGCTGCGTCACGTGCATCAAAGCATTGAAATGGCACACAAGGATGATATACTTGCGTCCATTGATTTGCTGACCAAAACAATCACAGAGATAGATAAATGGGATTGGGCGCTATGAACACAATGACCTGGACAGAAGCAGACAACAGGCTTACTGCTGAATTTGTCTTCGAAGACTTTTCACAAGCCTGGGCCTTTATGACCGAGGTAGCGATATTGGCGGAACGTAAAAATCATCACCCGGATTGGTCCAACACCTATAATCGCGTGGTGATTTCACTTTCCTCCCATGATGAAGGCGATATCGTGACCGAAAGAGACCGTCGCCTGGCAGATGGCATCACCAAGATTTTTGAACGGTATCAATACCGGACGTGATGGAGCTCAAAAGCAAATTGCCTGACGTCGGTACGACGATCTTTACCATCATGTCCCGTCTGGCTGCGGAACATGGAGCCATTAATCTTTCACAGGGTTTTCCTGATTTTGATGCCGACCCCGCTTTAGTCATGGCCGTTGCGGAAGCTATGGCCAAAGGGCAAAATCAATATGCCCCCATGCCCGGTCTTCCTGATCTCAATACAGCTATTGCGCTCAAGTTACAATCCGATTATGGCTGGATGCCTGACCCGGAGACTGAGATCACGGTGACAGCCGGAGGTACCCAGGCATTGTATTCCATCATAGGCGCCATGATAGGTCCGGGCGATGAAGTCATTATCCTCGAACCCAGCTATGATTCCTATATCCCTTCCGTACTGTCCTATGGAGGAGTGGTAAAAACTGTTCAACTGCTGCCGCCTGACTATAAAGTCAATTGGGATGAAGTGGAATCGCTCATCACCTCACGCACGAAGTTGATCATGATCAATACACCGCATAATCCATGCGGCGTAGTATTGGAGCAAAGCGATCTCAAACGAGTTGAGGAAATTGTGCTGAAACATGGCGTTTACCTGATCAGCGACGAAGTATACGAGCATATCATCTTTGATGGTCATATCCATCAATCCGTATTGCGTTATCCTGAGTTGTATCAACGATCCTTTGTCGTCTTTTCTTTTGGAAAAAGCCTTCATGTTACGGGATGGAAAACAGGTTACGTGATTGCTCCGCCAGAACTGACCCGTGAGTTGAGAAAAATTCATCAGTTTAATGTCTTTTCCGTCAATCGTCCGATCCAACATGGTGTGGCCTATTACATCACACATCATGCAGACTTCAAGGCTATCGCCGGGTTTTACCAGGATAAGCGTGATCTGTTTTTAAAATTAATGGAAGGACTTCCGCTCAGGTTTCTCCCTTGTTATGGTAGTTATTTCATTCTTGCTGATTACAGTGGCGTATCAAAACTCGATGACCGCACTTTTGCAAAAGAATTGACCGTAGATGGTGGGGTGGCGACTATTCCATTGAGTCCTTTTTATCAGAAGGGAAGTAGTGAACGAATCATTCGTTTCTGTTTTGCAAAGAAGGAAGATACGCTGATTGAAGCAGCCGACAGATTACGGCATTACTTCAACCGTTGATTTGCCCTGGTTGGAGTTTGCTCCAACCATGTATATGATCCTTTACAAGTTTTGAGTTTATATACGCTGCGTTCATTCCTGATACGTTAAACCGATTGCGAAACGGCCGGTTTAAGCTTCCATTCATTTGCTGGTTTCAGCAGTTCATCGGCATTTAAGGCATTTCATCGGGTATTGGTTGGCACGAGCTATAAGTCGTGATAGGTTTGCGGCTTCAAATGAATCAACACACCATGCGTTTGTCCGTTTTCTTCTTGTTGATGGTACTTGCGATGTATCATCAATTGGTTTTTAGCCAATCACCCGGGTCCCTGGATCTCACTTTTGATCAGGACGGCCTTGCATTTCTGCAACCCGGGCAATCAAATGCATTGGGCCGCGATCTGCTGGAACAGCCAGATGGGAAAATTATAGTCGGAGGCATTTCGAATCAAAATGGCTCAACAGATTTTTCCTTGATCAGATTGAATGCAACAGGTCAGCCAGACTCAACCTTTGGTCAGAATGGTGTTGTTAACGTAGACTTTAATGCGCTATCAGATATCCTAGAAGGTATTGCGCTGGATCGTGAAGGCAGGATTGTTGCGGCTGGCTACGTAGAGACCGGCGATGGATTTGCTTTCGGCATCTGCAGATATCTCCCGGATGGTACTCCTGATTTGGATTTTGGTACACAAGGAAAAGTCCAAACTAAAATCGGAACGACCGGGTTTTGCAAAGATGTTGCCGTGATGGATAATAACCGTATTGTCGTCGGAGGATACGCTTTAGATCCAATTCAGCAGACGAATGTCATGGTAGCAGTAAGGTATTTGGAGAATGGGACTTTGGATAGCACCTTCAATGGTACGGGCGTTGTAAAGATCAATACGGGAATTGGCGCCGGGGTTTCAAATGCTCTACAACTTCAGGCGGATGGCAGCATTTTCCTGGCCGGGCAGTCATTGAATGACATGACATTCCGATGGGAGATGTGTGTGGTGAAGCTGGATAAAAATGGAGCACCTGATAATTCATGGGATGAAGATGGAGTCGTATTTCTTCAAAATCCGGACCATGATTTTACGATTCAGGCCATAGCCATACAGCAAGATCAAAAAATATTGATTGGAGGTTTGTTAGGAACGGCCCCATCCAACAACCGGTTTGCTTTAGCCAGATTTAATGTTAATGGTTCGCAGGATGCAGACTTTGGTGATCATGGACTAGTCATCAATACCTATGGAATGCAAAACAATCAGATCTATGGAGTAGCGGTTCAGCCCGATCAGCGAATTCTCATCGGCGGCGGAGCCCTCTCAGGTAATCGCGAGCATTTCGCATTGGCCAGGTTGGAAACAGATGGAAGTTTTGATATGTCGTTTGGTAACGGCGGCAAAGTGATCACCAGCCCCGGACTCAATGATGGGATTGAAGCTATTGCTCTCCAGTCAGATGGAAAGTTAATTGTCGCAGGAGAGAGTTTCGAAGGTACCAGGTTTGATATAGTGGTTGCCAGATATGAAACCGGATTAATGACCGCCGTGCCATCTCCAGTAAATGAAATAATAGTGCCATCCGTTTTTCCGAACCCTGCAACAACTCAAATAACTATCATCATTCCAGGAATGAATCATGGATTTTGGCAAGTTGCACTTTATGACAATATGGGAAGGGAAGTATTGCGTTTGCCTATGCAGCCAACTACATCAGGGGAAGAGTTGTCCTTCACCATCAACCTGCCTGATACACTTCCTTCAGGCATCTATTATTTATCAGCACGTGATCAAACTACGGTGTATACTGCCAGCATAAGCATAGCTAAATAAAGCATGTCCATACAGTACCCTCTGCTCTTTGCCCCTAAATCCCCTAAAGGGGACTTCCAGGAGAATTAATTTACCATTTTCTCTTGCATATTGCCAATTGCTTATTGCCCTATGCTCTATGCTCTATGCCCTTACCTACGGCGGAGCACCAAACTATCCGCCGGATACTTTGCGGCAATTTGTGCCATCAGGGATTGTGCCCAGAGCGTCAGGTCAGCTCTTTGTTTGTCCGAGAGATCTGCTTCGGGATGCAGGCCAAACCAGGTATAGGAAGGTAGCGGCATTTCTTTTTCCTTCACCATCTCCACCACTTCTTCCAGTTTGTGGTTTTGAACAGCTATCCGCTGGTTGGTAAACTCGGAGAAATTGAGATGCTCTTTTCCTTCATTCACATGATTGGCCAGCCACCATGCCGCAGGTTGTACATTGGCGTACCAGGGATATTTTGTGGTATTGGTGTGGCAGTCATTGCAGGCGCCATCGAGTATCGTAGAGATCTCCGGAGGGACATTGTACTTTGTCTGAATGGCGTATGTGTTGTCACCTGAGAGATTCTTTTCAGGACGTATGAACTGAATCAGGGCCAGGACGATCAGAAGTGCGATGAGGATTTTTTTGATCACTTTCATGGGCAGATCATTTAGATTGTAATGATAGGTAATTTATTCTGATGCACCTCATTTGGATCCTTTTTTTGTTTTTGCGGAACACTTCCTTTTATTGGTTATAGACGAAAAATGGGTGGCTGCCAAGTGTTTAAATTATTCCCCAAAGTTCCCGGGTCAGCTCTAAATCAAGTCTAAATGTTGGATTTATTCTTTCTGATCCAGTAACGATCCCATTTCTCTCTTACTTCTTTTCGCTGGATTTTCCTATGCACATATGAAATGGCAAACCTCGTTTTATGGGTATTTAGATATCCAAAATAACTTACCGTGTACCAGTACTCAAAGGACAGATAGGACTCGTTGGAATCTGAAATATTTAGGGGATAGAGAATTTTTGCATTTACACCCAGACCAGCATTAAAATTATTTTCTAAATCACTTGAATAGATATTCCGGATGATGGGTGGATTAATTTCTACATAGCCATGACCAGGAATATAAAACACATAGTCATATTCTTTATGAGATACCATGCTGGTACTTATAAAGGGAATTGTAAAATAAGCTCCGGCGCTAAACCTGCAAGTTTTGAACAGCGGGAACTCGTATGCAACCGGTAACACGAATTCCAGCTCTTTGGATTTAATAACATCTTCATATTCATAGCTGATCTTCCCGGTTTGACTATTAAAATATACACTTTGAAGAGTAGATTCTGCCAAGTTAGAATAATATAACTGGGGAGCTATCATGAAAGAAATGCCTGAATTATAATATTTGCTCCACTCAAAAGCCCCGCTTATTCCGTAATTTAACCCAGATTCAACGCTACGGTGTTTTGTGCCAGAGGCCAATTTTGGATAGGCATAACCAATACTATATCCGATGGTATGTTTGCTCAGGTTAGCCTGATTTGAATATTCCTGAGCGTGCAAATTGAAGAAATCAAAGCAAAGAAATGATAGGCCTAGGAGAACTTGCAAGCGACTTCCCGTAATTTTCATATTTGTAAAATCAATCTTTGTCATCAAGATTAAAGATACAAATAGAGTACACTGGTTGAAAAGTCGAAAAGTGGGAGTACACGGGTTCGAACCTCGGACCCTCCCGACGCACTAGCTTTCCATGAAAGCATGCGTGTCGGGGTGCTCTGAACCAGCTGAGCTATCCTCCTTTGATCAGATTTTCAATGGCCCGACGTGATTTCCAGCCTTTAATGGTCCTTTCAAATTGGTATGCTTCAGCCTTGGAGTCAAGGTGTTTTTCAAAAACGATCTTCCAATCCTTTGCCCGGGCCGTAAACCCTGCATGATTTTTCAAATGAGCATCAAGTCTGGATTGCGGATTCGCATCTGTATGCCCGACATAATACCGATCCAGGGATGGAGAGTAGAGGATATAAGTATGTGCCATAAACTAAAAGAGGCCACCAATGGTGACCTCTTTTAGTGGGAGTACACGGGTTCGAACCGCGGACCCTCACGCTGTACAGCGTGATGCTCAGAACCAGCTGAGCTATAAATTGGTTTAAAACAAAAAAGGTCATCCGCAAAATGCGAATGACCTTTTGTTTGTGGGAGTACACGGGTTCGAACCGCGGACCCTCACGCTGTACAGCGTGATGCTCAGAACCAGCTGAGCTATAAATTGGTTTAAAACAAAAAAGGTCATCCGCAAAATGCGAATGACCTTTTGTTTGTGGGAGTACACGGGTTCGAACCGCGGACCCTCTGCTTGTAAGGCAGATGCTCTGAACCAGCTGAGCTATACTCCCTTTCTTAAAAGTGGAGTGCAAACATAATACCTCTTTCCTAATCTACAAAACATGAACACTAAATTGCATTGATAAGGTTCGATTTGGAGCACAATCATTTGATTTGCAGGCTCTTAATCAGCGCCAATATCTCCTCCCGATTCCCCGCCCTCTTAATAAACTCCGGCAACCGGCTAAACATCAGGCTGTTTTTACTGCCCTTGTTGTCGATACCTCGCTCGCGGAGTTTGGCACGAACATATTTTTCAAGTAACTCAAGGTGCTCGTAATGATAGGCCCAAAAGACATCATCCCCAAAAGTCTTATGCAACCACAGGGTAAGTCCGAAAATGGGATCACACATTAAACCATCCTTAATGCGGTGACGAGTGATTTGTGCTTCATATTCACATTCATCCCCGCACTGGTCGCATTTGACTTTCAATTTTGACCATTGTCCATTGACTATGGCATGTCTGGTGATTGGATTGCGACATTCACGACACTTGACGGACAGGTAAGCCGTCATATGACCATACCAATGCCCCGGTCGTTCGACATGAAAGCAAGAGGTGCATGTCAATCGCCATGAATCTTCATAGGGCTGGACCAAAGCCTTGCCTTCACACTTAGGGCAATGCACTACAAAGTGCGTGGCCATGTCATGAAGGGAATCCCCCGTATCCGCAAAGCGATTCGGATCACTCACTGGGCCTCGGTTTTTCCAATTCCGAAAAATTTCTTTTGATCCGTCTGATACGAGACATTGACATGACCAAGCGGCTCGTATTCATACGATGACTGGGAAGTATCTGGTTTGGATTCGTAATAAGGAAATGAATACTCTATCGCCAGCGAATCCGCTGCATTCAATCCATACTGAATCATCCGCGCGCGACGACGTGCGGGCTGGAGCATGTGA
>CAZYHJ010000030.1:0-31893 GCA_964646645.1 uncultured Saprospiraceae bacterium
TCTTTACGAAGAAACCTTTTCCTGTGCCACCTCCCAAACTGGCTTCAAAGGGCTCCAGAAGCGCAATTAAATAACTTTCACTCGATACCTTATAACCACAACACAAGTAGCCAAGGATTAGCTGGACGTAATCTGCTGGCGTATTAATCGCATTGATGAGATAATGCCCATACATGGATTTCTTTTGCGCTTCCTGGTCAATATATTTCCAAGGGTATGGAATCTGATCATGCGCCCAAATTAAGTAACCATCCATATCACTATAAGGAATTTCCTTCTTCCCATTAGAAGTGATTTCAAGGATTGTATTTGTGAAAAACTTATAGCAACCTGTGGAATTTGGTTTTAAGACCTTTGTGGGATCCAACTCAGGAAGAAGTCCAATCATGTGCTCACCATGATATTGCCAGAATTTACTAAACTCATGACGTATCTTATTGAACACTGTCTTATCCTCCTCCTTAATCCAGTTGTTCAGGATACAAAATATATCTCTGGCACCATATCGTTTCTTTCTTTCATTTAGCTTACGTATAAACTGTCCTTCGACGATGCATGGTTCACCATTGTGGATGCAAAAGCCTATGTCGATCATAAATTGCATAAGCAATTCACGGTGGATCATATATCTGTCAATATCAGGAATGTATTCCCAAAATGTTCCAAATGGGTACTTTTCATTTCGCTCCTGCACGGCTTTTACAAGTGCTTCCTTTGCGTCGTTGGAAAAGTTTTTAGGCAGTGCTTTGCCGGTTTCTGCGTATTTCCTGATGTATTTGGATTCGTAGTCTGGTTTTAATTTACCAAATCCTCTTTCCGTCAAATACCGGTAGAACTGTTTATAATCGCCATTGAACTCTAATTGACATAGTACCGCTGACGGAGAATAACCTTTGTTGCCTTCTAATTCTGTGGAAGTTGTAAAGATGTAGAAGCAGTTTTTCTCCTTGTTGTATGATGCCGAAATACCGCCATCCTTGCCAGGCCTGGTGTAGTATGTAAAGATCTGGGTATCCTTATAAACTACCCAACCCTGCTGAATTAAAACCTGGCTTCCTTCTGGTGATGCATTGAAGTGTTGGAATGGATTTTCAGTATATATTCGATCATATTGCTTTTGAGAAGGAATTACAACTTTCTTCTTCCTCTCATCAAACATTCTGGCCAGTTGAATCAAGCAGTCTCGTTCCCATCTTGAAATGACAGGTATGGGCATATCCTGAAAAACTGAGTAGCCAATTGATGGAGGCATTATAAAATATGCACCTTGCCCTCTCGTTTCAATCCCAGCATCTTTCACTCCCTCCTTATAGGCTAACTTCATACTTCCTTCACCTATGGGTTCCTCACATCTGTAAATGATATGAAGACCTCCGGACGGCGTTCTGTGGATTCTCAATTTTGCAAAAAGCTCCGGATAGGTTTGTTTCAGTGTTACCAGAAATACTACTACAATACCGTCCCAATGCTTAGGGTCTATGTCAATAATTTCTATATTTCCTGAAGCCACTCCGCAGATTCCCCCTATAGCAATTTTGGTGTATGGATATCTGCAAACAATAGCGGAAAGGGCCGCCTGGCTTAGCTTTTGATCCGCTTTATCTGACCACGTTTGCACAAGTGGGGACTTAGCCTTTTTAAGTTTACCCTTTATTGTTTCATCTTCACCACGACATAATACTAAAGAGAAACCTTCTGTTTGCAATTCCTTGATTGCATCAAGTATTTGATTTTGATATTCTTCGTTCTGTGTCATTTGGCACCTCCTTTTTTGTATGATTTTGTAACTGAAATTCTATTATGGCCTAATCCATCTTGGGCATTCCTTCGGCCATCTTCCAGGTATTGAAGCAGGTCCGCTTTCTTGAAGTAAACTCGTTTCCCACGCTTCAACGACGGCAGCTCTCTACGGTGTAGAAGACCATAAATCGTCTGAATGGATAGATGCAAGAGTTCAGCAGCTTGCTCTACAGTAAGCAAATCACCGGTTGTAGGGGGAATTCCACCATCCGCGAGACGCTGGATGCTGTATTCTAAGGAATCCAGCCTCGAATGTATTCGGGCAACTTCCTTTGGCAGTAAATCAAATGATAAGTTTTCCATTGCTTTTTTCTTGCAATGGTATTTGGGTGATTTTAGGCGGAATAGTCCTTAAATCAGTCCTGAAAGCCTTTCCTTTATGGAGTCGACATAACTTATACTGCCATATTGTGTAGGATCTTCCTTTGATTTTGGGTTTAGTATTGTCACATTTCCTCTTATCCTACGGGGATCCACATCAAAAATAGCAGCCAGCTTTTTGTAGGCATTCTCTTTCGGTTTAAACCTTGTCAGAAAGGTCTTCAGAAATCCAATTTCGTTGAGCAATGCAATAGAATATGGCATTAATTCTTTACCAGAATGTTCATTCATTAGGTCTGAAATCAACTCTTTATTTATTCCTTTGGAAGCCAAAAATTCTGAAAATTGGTAATTGTCCAATTCTGAAGTAATTGAAATTATGACCTGGTTAATCATTTTCACTGGCAAAGGAATAGGTGGTGTCACAAAAGGGGTAATATCATCGATATATTTGATTTCATCAATGAACCATCGGAGAATCTTTTCCCTATAATCTTGTTTTATGGCTGAGCCATCTGGTTCAAAAAAACCAATTTGCAATTCGAAATTCCGCTTACTTATGATCAATTCTAATCTGATTTTGGAGGGATCAACAAGCAACCGATTCTTATGAAGATTGCTTGTATTATGCCAAGATAATATAGAGTCGGTGATCTTGTTAAGTTCTACCATAAATGATTCTTCATCATACTCAATAAAATCATCATTCACTATTCCAAAAAATAAGTCATACTTGTCTTTTAGATGATTTAGAAAACTAATATCAAAGGGAAAACAATAAAACCATTTGTCAAACGCCCTTCGTAAATGCAGGAGATCTCGGCAAAACGCAATGTTCTTCCACCAGATAAATGTTAAGTCGCTAAGTTTTTTAAATTTATTTGAATCTAAACTTTCAAATGTTTTAAGGAAGCCGATCAGTTTTAGGAGGTAACGCTCGGCATAGTTATTTGAAGAACCAAAACTGAAAATATTATATTCTATAAAGTATGAAATGTCTTCGTACCAATCGTCATTCTTATAGGTGAATATTATATAGGACTCAGTGAATGCAAGATTATAAAGGGTTTTCTTCGCCAACTTTACCGCCTCTCCTTCCGGCAAAAATGAAATAGCCCAATCTCTTATCTCCTGAAATGACATTAAGTGTTCTTCACAACAATTTGGAAAATCATTATCAGGTGGAGTGACAGGATGCAGGCTAAAATCCTTTGGCACTATCTCATATGGCATGGATTTACCATCTGGTCCAATTTCTAAGCCTTCAAGCCAGCTTTGGTATGGCATATAGTATTCTAATTAAAATCAGATGGTTAAATTATTTGGAATTATCAAAGGCAACCAAAGCCTCCGCAGCATCCTTCTTGCGACTATCCTCAAAACTTCCCAAATATCGTTCCGTAGTTGTGCCGTCGCTATGACCCAGTGAATCCCCAATAAACTCTTTGCTAAGCCCGCTCCGCTTTAGGACAGTGGCGAAAGAATGCCTCGCGAAATAGGTTGTAACATCTTTTTCAATACCCAAATTCTTAGCTATCTTTTTCATCCAGTCATTAATGAATCGAACTTTCAGCTTAATCAATTCATTTTGCCTCTCTGGTGTTTGGTTTTTTTCCAATATGGGGAAGATGTAATCTTCAAAACCTTTCCTTTTAAGTCCATGCTTAGCAATTATGTGCTGGAGCTGAGGAAGAAGGTACACCTGGATGGGTTCGTAATCTCGCTTGGTGTTCCTTGTTTTTGCTCTTTGGTATTCAATATAATCCCCTTTGATATTACCATACTTCAACAAAGCCATATCCTTTACATTCATGCCATTCGCCAGGTAGAGGAATAACCAGTAATCGCGTGCCATCTCTTCACTTCCAGGAGCGGCCTGATAGTTGAAAATCATAGCGATTTCTTCTATGTTCAAAGCCTTTTTAATGTTTCTGCCGGTAGGCACTTCATATTTTCTTCTTCCAAATGGATAGAGGTCTTTTGAAATCAATCCTTCGCTAATAGCATCATTAAAAATGCTTCTAAGGGTCCGCACATAAATACTTACAGTGGTTTTGCTATTGCCCTTAGCAGTCATCCAAGTCTCGTATTTGTGCAGAAAGTTATTCGTGACATTCGCAAATGTTGCCCCAGGGTGAAATTTTTCAAGGCTGGCTATTGCGCATTCATAGGTGACTGCAGTACCTACACGCGAGTTCTCCTTCAATCCCTGGATCTTCACTGCATAAGCGTTCTTCAGGGTGTCATTCGCACCCATATTTGATATGTACCGTTTTTCAAAAGCCTCAAAAGTGAACATAGGTAGTTGGCGGATGATCCCAACAGCTTTGGTCTCCTCATTATGAAGATCGTTGGCAATGTCCTTAAAAACGCCTTTAGGCTTATCCACAATGACCTTTTCATACTCATCTGGAGTTAGGGCGTACTCTGTTGAATAGTATCGCCTCTTTCGATTGTAGGTAACCTTCAGGGATAAAGGACATTTACCTTCTTTATTAGGTACCCATTTGTTGAAGTAAATCGCTGTGGTAGGAAAAGACCTTCTCATGGCTTGCTGGATTATTCGTGACACATTCGTGACACAAATATACAAACCTATACAAACTAATGCAAAGTTTGAGTCATAAGATCCTCAATATTTATAGGGATCGTAAGGCAACTGATATATTATGAAAAATATTAATAAAATAAGAAATTATGCTTTGGGAGCAGGGGGTCCCAGGTTCAAATCCTGGTATCCCGACAAAGAGGAGTCACATTGTGGCTCCTCTTTTTTTTATTTTATCAAATTCAACAGCCACGCCCAAAAGCGTGGTAGACTCTGTCCTGTAGCGCATCACGCTGTACAGCGTGAGGGTCCCAGGCCGAAGGTGGCGTCTTTAGCGCCATTCAATCCTGGTATCCCGACAAAGAGGAGTCACATTGTGGCTCCTCTTTTTTTTATTTTATCAAATTCAACAGCCACGCCCAAAAGCGTGGTAGACTCTGTCCTGTAGCGCATCACGCTGTACAGCGTGAGGGTCCCAGGCCGAAGGTGGCGTCTTTAGCGCCATTCAATCCTGGTATCCCGACAAAGAGGAGTCACATTGTGGCTCCTTTTTTATTGTCGAAATCCAACGGTAATCGGAAATAAGTAGTTTGATAGTGGTTGATTTACAAAATCCGTGTCTTCATGAAGTCCCCGTTTGGGGATTTAGGGGCCAAACGGAGCTTCTCGTGACTTCTACCTACAGTTAAAACTGCGAAATTGATTTTTCTGCCAAGGTTGATCTTTTGATTTGACGTACGCGAGCGTAGAAAAATTCTACGCTCAACTGTCTTATCTTTTTTTATTGAAGTCCCCGTTTGGGGATTTAGGGGCCAAACTGCTACAGCTCAGCAACCACGTAGATAAAATCTACGCCCAAATGATTTATCCTTTTCTATTGGAAGTCCCCGTTGGGGGATTTAGGGGCCAAATCAAAACACCCTGGCCTCTCTTGACACAAACTGATTGGCTGCTTCGTAGTTCTTGACACGCATGTTGGGGGAATCCCATTCCAGACGGACACGGCCGGGATAGTCATAGGGGGCCCAACTTGTGGGTGTCTTACCTGCCTGCAAAAGTTTGTAATCATAACATCTCACTGCCAGGTTGCCCATCAATAAAGTTTCGGTGAGAGGGACTGCATACTCGAAGGGAGAACTTGGCTTGCCATTTCCTTTACAAGCTTCAGCCCAAATGACCTGATGATCCCCTTTGTATCGAGGTAAATATGCCCGGGGCTTCCTGCTTTGATCAAATCCATCAGAAGGCAACAGGCGAGGATTTTCACCATAGATGCCTGCCAGAATTTTCCCTTTGGTCCCTTCCATCAATATACCACCATCCCAACTACCGAAAGGCTCATTTGCTTTCAACTCATCCGGACGTGATGGCCTCAGACCACCATCATACCAATATACATTGCATGCAGGACGCTTCTCAAAAACATCCTCACTGTTCGGATCAAACTTGGTGTGCTGTTCAAACTCCAACTTGACCATGCTACTCGGAGGACAGGAGTCCGCATAATTTGCCTCCACAAATGGACCGGACCAAACTGTTGAGCAACTTGCCTCCGCAGCTATTGGTGTGGTGAGTTGTAGTGCGCGATACACCGGATCCAGGAGATGACAACCCATATCCCCCAATGCCCCTGTACCAAAGTCCCACCATCCCCGCCAATTGAATGGCAGATACGATGGATCATACTGTCTGTACGGTGCCGGACCCAACCACATATTCCAATCCAGGGTCTTCCTTGCTTTTTTCTTTCCGACTGGTGTCGGTACGCCTTGTGGCCAGACAGGCCTATTGGTCCATACATGGGCAGAATGAATATTTCCAATCACTCCACTGCGCACCCATTCCGCGAGTTCGGCATTGCAATCCATGCTCGCGCCCTGGTTACCCATCTGCGTCACGACTTTGTGTTGTTTTGAGGCTTCCAGCAATTGACGGGCTTCACCAATATTATGTGTCAGTGGTTTCTCCACATAAACATGTTTGCCCAGCTGCATCGCAGCCAGGGCAGGCAACGCATGCGTATGATCAGGCGTAGCCACCACCACCGCATCTATCTGACCCGCGAGCGCATCAAACATTTTTCGATAGTCCTTAAAACGAGGCTCGTTTGGAAACGCAGCATACGTATCCGCCGCGCGTTCGTCATCGACATCACAAAAGGCCACGACATTTTCACCCTTCAACGTATTGACATGGTCCTGTCCTCTCCCTCCGACACCGATAAAGGCGATGTTGAGTTTATCGCTGGGTGACTTGTATCCACGGCCGAGCACGTGACGCGGAAGGATCATCAGGCCCGATGCCGTCAGTGCGGTGTTGCGCAGGAAAGTTCTTCTCGATGCATGGTATCTCATAACTGATCATGTTTGCCGCTGTAAGATAAGAAGAGCTTAGGAGGTTAGGAGATGAGGAGGTTAGGAGATTGGCATACCCATTAACCTCCTAAACCACTAAGCTTCTAAACTATTTAGCCACTTGCACTTTTCATCCGCCCCGCTATCGCTTCTGCTGCAATCGCAGCCCCTGTCCATGCGGCCTGAAAATTAAACCCGCCGGTGAGGGCATCGATATTCAAGACTTCTCCGGAGAAAAATAATCCCGGCAACTTCTTGCTTTCGAATCGGGTCATATCTACCTCGGTGAGTTCTACCCCACCCGCGGTCACAAATTCTTCTTTGAATGTGCTTTTTCCTGTTACCTTGTAGACATCCTTGAAAACCACTTGCACAAGCGCGTTGATCTGTTTGGAGGAAATTTCAGAGCAATTCAACCGGTCGGGCAAGGAGGCACGGTGGCAAAGGAATTTCCACAACCGGGTAGGTATGGCATACAACATGAGATTGTGCACTTGCTTTTTGGGATTTTTAAGCATAGTTTGTTTGACATAGCCCAACACTTCTTTCTCGTTGGTCTCCCGACTCCAATTGATATGCACATCAAAGATATAGTTGCATGCCTGCAACTCCCTCGCGCCCCAGGCGGAGAGTTTCAGAATGGCAGGACCACTTAATCCCCAGTGCGTTATCAGGAGCGGACCTGACGTCTGCAAGTTGAACGCGGGAAGCGAGGCGATCACATCCGGCATGCTGATGCCTGCCAAAGCATTGAGGTCTTTGTGCCGAATATTAAACGTAAACAAGGAGGGCACCGGTGGAATGATTGTATGCCCTGCTTGTTTCAATGCATCCCACGTGCGTTGATCGCTTCCTGTGGCGATCATGAGATAATTTGCGGTGAGTCTGCTTTTGTCTATCAGCATCACCTGCCAGGCATTACTTCCTTTGTCGAATTGCCAACCTGTTGCCCGCGTGGACAACATCATTTGGATTTTCGATTTACGTATGGCATTCATAAAACAATCTATGATCGTTTGGGATCGATCCGTGACCGGAAACATGCGGCCATCCTCTTCTGTCTTGAGTCGGACACCATGTTTTTCCAGCCACTCCATCATGTCAGCAGGCTGAAAGCGATGAAAGGGTCCGATCAATTCCTTATTGCCCCTTGGATAATAGCCTGACAATACTTCGGGATCAAAACAGGCATGCGTGACATTGCATCGTCCGCCACCGGAGATCTCAACTTTGGATAATGGTTTACGAGCCGCTTCCAGAATGCAGATACGAACGCCCGGCAGAAGTTCTGCAAGACGGATCCCCGTAAAGCAACCACCCGCTCCTCCTCCGAGTATGATGACATCATACGAAGTCATGGACGTGTCTCGAATTGGGGAGATACTGAATGCATCACTTCATACGTGCATTGATAAGGCAGACATTTCACTTTGTGATGAGCAGCCTGTCGCAGATCAAGTACTTTTTGGAATCCGGAATTTCGTTGCAGGTAGGTATAGACGATGTTGGTGATCTTGGCGTAACGCACTAAATCATCAATCACGGGAATATCAGGACTGCCCACTGCCTTACAAAAGGCACTGAATATATCAAGGCCGGGATACAAGGCATATTTTTCCGGTTGCATACCCGCGATGTATAAACTGATGATGGAGGCATCCTGATGATGATATGTCTCTGTATAGAGCGGATGACCTTTCCGATAGATCTCCAGGAGTTGGCGGCAGTAATAATCAAATCGACTCAGCCGGCCATCCAATGCAGCAGCATCATTTGATAGATCTTTCCAGGCGATAGTGGCTAGCTCAGTATCCGCTTCCATCAAGGTCATCATGATTTCCTTTGGACGATATCCCTCCCGTTTCCACCAGCGTTGCGTGATCTGGCTGCGCAGCGCGTCATCATACATTTGCCTGAGCGTAGCCATGTGGATTTCACCCCAATGATCCTGAAAGTGTCCTACCATGGCATGCGGGTAATGCCACGCATCAGCATGGGGCACCGATTGGGCCTGAACAAACTGATCGATGATCTTTTCAAGGAGGGGTACTTTCATTTGGATATTCCTTCCGGGCGAAGGTACATAAGCGTCTTTGACCATCAAATCCGACCCGGGCTGTCAGGAGCTTATGAGCGCTATGCCATTGAAAATCAAATGCTTCAATTTTTACATATTGCTGTATATCATATTTTTTTATATTAAAAATAAACTCCATATAATAGTCAGGGAAGGACTTAACCCTCCTATTAATTGTTTTTTTTATTTTGCTCCCTCAAGCGTGATATTTACGCCTATAACATTCAAAAACAGCCTGTAATTTCATACCGATATGATGAACGAACCTTTATCCTCAATCATGACGAAAAACGTCATCACTGCTGATCCGAATGACAAACTTTCAGTAGCGAGGGACATTTTCAAACAGAATCGCGTCCACCACCTTCCGATCGTTCATGGTACCTCGCTGCTGGGGATTCTGACCACATACGATGTCTTCAAACTGATCGACAAGAGTGTTGATTTTGACAAGACCTTGATCAAGGACGTGATGACCACTCATGTTGCCACGCTGGAGCCAGATGATAAAATCGGATCTGCCGCAGAACTCTTCCTTGAAAATTTATTTCATGCCGTGCCCATTGTCAAAGATGGCGAACTCAAAGGCATTGTGACTTCATTTGACGTCATCAAATACGAGTTCCACAAGGAGTATCCTACCCAGGAAATTTAAATTCGAATTGCCTGAACTCCCGGGATAGTATCATAAAACGATTCAGGCAACAAATCGCCTCCAGGTATAGTACGATCGGATGGATCTGCACAATGTGTTTTGTGGCAGGCGTATTGCTCATGGTCCTATTTGACTTAGCATTTCCCATTTCGGCCCTGCCTTCTATCCTGATGCTATTAGGTGGCGTATTTGCCATCTATGCTTTTCATCACCGATATCGTATGCTGTCTGCTTTCCATTCGAAGAAAGCAGATCCTTTGGTATCGTTCAGGGAGTATATGGAGCCTCATCTTTCAAAGTGGGATACAAGCACTTCATTTCGCTTTGTAGCCATCGGCATCCTGGCGGCTACTATGATCTACCTACTGACATTTCATGAGGATACCCGATGGGCTGAAATCTCAGGCATTACGTTTATCAGCTTCATTCTGGGAACGATACTGCGAAACTGGCTGGATTTTGAAGATAAGATCCTGCTTTATGATATCGAACGCGCCTTCAGGGATCAGGAAGGATCGGACTGATAGGCTAATCTGACGATCGCCCCTTCGAGAATCGCAGCCGGATCAATCTGGCTCTGGGTGATAATACCACGATATTCTCCAGACAACAGCAACCTCGCACATTCTACCATGGGCGCAGCCGTGCAGGTCTGAATGGCCCGCATCGTGATACCGCCCACGACGAGCGGATAGATATGATGCGCCTGTTGGATCGAACGCAAATGCCCATGCTGATCATAGCCGGTGACCGCCGCATAGATGACGATGACATCATCTTCCACATGAGGGATCTGGCTGATCATATAATTTTCCAGCGCATGGATCTGATCCGGGTTGTTCTTTTCCTTTTGCAAAAAGGATCTCACCCAATCAAAATGACCCGGATAACGGATCGTCTTGTAGTCGATGTTCTTAACCTGTTCCTTCAACGCTTCAGATAAATCAGCCGCGCCGCCACTGGTCAAGTCCGCTTCGTAGTTCTTTCCTTTGATGATGATGGTTTCAGTTTCGGACAAGGATGGCAGCATCACGATCTCATGATTCCTGACCGCTTCTGAGTCCTTGACATATTCTGTTGCCACACCGATGGTACTCCACGTGAAACCATAATAGTGTGGGGATTCCGAAAACTGGGTGAGCGCGCCTACCCGCATGGCCAGCTTTTCAACTTTCTCCACGCCATATTTTTCGGTAAAGGTTTCTACCAGGCTTAAGCCGAGGTTATTGACATAACCAGGTGCAAGGCCGGTTTGCAGAATAAATCCGGTCTCTGCGTCAGAGGCCATGTCAATGATTTCTTTGGTTTCCTGGACGTATTCCGTGAGATTGACGTAATGCAATTGATATTGAATGCAGAGTCTGGCCATCGCTGGTGCGAGTGTTCCCGGCAGGCAATCCAATAAGACATCCGCATTTTCTAACACCTGAGCGTAGGCATCAGGATTGGCATCCTTTGGCATCAGGAAGGTGTGCAATCTGGCCTTGCGGCCGATACCGGCCTGTATCCACTCCACTGCTTCTTCCAGTTGATTTTCAGCCACATCGCCGATGATGACCTCGCAATCCCAGCCCTGGGCGTCGAGAATAAACAATGCGGCGGCTCTGCCGATACCTCCTGCTCCTGCAATGAATATAGTGTCCATAATCGGATGAATATTAGGCCTGTGAATTGAGGCGCCAAAGGTAGGAAATTGCCCGCTGCCTCCCTTTCACCCCGAACAGGGAAATGGAGCAAAAAACATATTAAATATTTTTTTCATGTATATATACCTAGAAAGGTGGATATAACAGTATATTTGACCGTCATCCCAAGACAGCAATCGTCTCATTGCTTATGTCCATATTTGTACCAAAGAGTAAAAAGCCGGCTACAGCTAGTCGGTCGAAATCGAAGAAAGGAACCCAAAAGGCCTCATTTATCAAGGACCAGCGGTTCCCCAAACTCATCGGGATCTCCCTTGTGCTGATCGGGCTATTTGTCCTGGTGGCGGGTGTTTCCTATGTGTTTACCTGGAAAGAGGACCAGGACAAGATCCTTAATCATCCCTTCAGTGCCCTTGGTGAAGGGGACCTGATCGTGGCCAACTGGCTGGGCCGGCTGGGTGCCGTCACCGGCAATGCCCTCATCTATTGGGGGTTTGGGATATCCGCATTGGTGCTCCCGATCCTGGTGATGGGTTTTGGCCTCCGCAAATTTGTGGGTGCCGGATTGCAGACCTGGTATAATCGTGCCGGCAAATCCGTCCTCGCGATGGTTTACTTCTCGATGCTGCTGGCATTTATTTTTTCCTGGAGCAATTTCCCCTGGGGAGGTGCCTTTGGCGAAAGCACGACTGGATGGCTCAAAAACTTTATGGGCTTTTTTGGTGTGCTGATGTCCCTCCTTTTTGTGCTCGCGGCTACGTTTGTCATTCAATTTAACCCCACTATACAATGGAAAGGTGAATTCCTGTCTTTCCCAAGCATTAAAATGCCGGAATGGAAAATGAGCCTGAGCGAACTTGGTCTTGATCTTTTTAAAAAGAAAACCAAACCCGCTGAAGATTCATCATTAAATGATGAACTCGAAAACATGGAGAACCTCGCCGCTGAGGAAGATGAAGATGGTCCATTACAGCCTGGTTTCTTAGCTAAGTATAAAAAGGAAAATCCTGATGATGTCAGTGATGAAGAGGAACTCGATGATATCGAAGCGCTTGAACTCGATCTGGAAGATTACGAGGTAGACGAAGAAGAAGGAGAGGAAGAGGATGAACTTGAACTCGAGATCGAAGGGCTGGATGAGGGTGAAGAAGCAGAAAGTGAAGAAGGATCAGATATCGCTGAAAATTTTGCCGAAGGACATATCCCTTCTACCTTCAGTGGTGTGCAGGACAAAGTATTCCTGATGGACCAGGAAAATCCAGAGCACAGTGAACCCTATGATCCAACGCTGGAACTCTCTTCCTTTGAGCCGCCCGTGCTTGAACTCCTTCAGGAATACAGTGATGGCAATATCCAGATCGACCGCGCGGAAGTTGAAGCCAACAAGGATCAGATTATTGAGACGCTACTCAATTACAAAATTGAAATCACTAAGATCCGCGCCACCATTGGCCCGACAGTGACACTCTATGAAATCATCCCAAAACCAGGTATCCGTATTTCCAGGATTAAGAATCTGGAAGATGATATCGCATTGAGTTTATCGGCGCTGGGCATTCGTATCATTGCTCCTATACCTGGTAAAGGAACAATTGGTATCGAAGTACCAAACAAGAAGAAGCAGATTGTTTCTCTGAAAGAAGTACTTGCCTCAGAAAAATTTACCAATGGTAAAATGGATCTTCCGGTAGCATTGGGTAAAACCATCAGCAATGAAGTATTTGTAGCGGACCTCGCTAAAATGCCTCACTTGTTGATCGCGGGTGCAACAGGTCAGGGAAAATCCGTGGGTATCAATACCGTATTGATGTCCCTCCTCTACCGCAAACATCCGTCACAACTTAAATTGGTATTGATCGATCCTAAGAAGGTGGAGTTGTTCCCATATGCTAAACTGGAAAATCACTTCCTTGCTTTTCTACCGGATCAAAAAGAGCCTATTGTCACCGAAACCAAGAAGGTGATCTATACGCTCAATTCCTTGTGTATTGAAATGGATGACCGGTATGATCTTTTGAAAAAAGCGCATGCCCGTAACCTGAAAGAATACAATGAGAAATTTGTCAACCGCCAACTTAATCCGCTGAAGGGACACCGCTTCATGCCGTTTATTGTCCTTGTGATCGATGAGTTTGCGGACCTGATCATGACGGCAGGCAAAGAAGTGGAAATGCCGATCTCCAGGCTGGCACAATTAGCCCGCGCGGTAGGCATCCACCTCATCATCGCTACACAACGTCCGTCTGTCAACATCATCACAGGTGTCATCAAGGCCAACTTCCCTGCACGTCTTGCTTACAAGGTAGCTTCAAAGGTGGATAGCCGCACGATCCTTGATATGGGTGGAGCCGAACAATTGATTGGCCAGGGAGATATGTTGTTATCGATCGGCAGCAACATGATTCGTCTGCAATGTGCGTTTGTGGACACCCCGGAAGTGGAATCCGTGATCGACCATATCTCTGATCAGCGTGGATATCCTGAACCCTATTATCTGCCTGAATATGTCGGCGATGATGAGCCTATCGAAGGTGGTGATGGTCTGACCTATGCCGAGTTGGATGATATGTTTGAAGAAGCGGCCCGCCTGGTGATTCAAAATCAGCATGGCAGCACTTCCATGATCCAGCGTCGTTTGAAGCTTGGTTACAACCGGGCAGGACGGATCATGGATCAACTTCAGTCTATCGGGGTGGTTGGCCCTGCCGAGGGTAGTAAGCCACGTGATGTATTGATGTTTTCTGAAACCGAACTGGACGGACTGCTACAAAGACTGAGGACGAAGAGCTAACCAAAAAGTATTAACCTTTCCTTAGCGGTCAGGGTTGTCACTTTTGATCTACTTTTGCGTTGACATGATAGTTTAATGTCACTGCAACGTATGAAAGTTTCTGTCCTCCTTCCGGTTTGCTTGTTTTTATTGTATTCTGGCATCTCGGCGCAATCGCAATACCTATCCGCAAAAGACTCTGATCCTGAAGCTATCGCTCTGCTCAACAAGGCAAGCCTGGTCTTCAGCCAGAAGAATGTTCAGGTCAACTTCAAACTCAAGGTGACGTACCAGTCGGAAGCCCCTGTTACCAGTGATGGGATACTCTATCAATCCGGCGCGGCGTATCAACTTCAACTGAAAGATTATTCGATTATCTCCGATGGCAAAACCCGCTGGGTGTATCTGAAGACTCAGAACGAAGTCAATATCTACAACGAATCCAATGGTCAGGATTGGATCAGCCCACAGGATTTTCTTCAATTGCATAAATCAAATGATCTCGTATTTGTGCTGGCCGGCACACGAGCTGATGGCGTCACGGTCATCGAAGCCAAGCCTTTGAAAGGACGCTTTGAAGAATATTCCAAATTTTCCATTGGCATTAAAAACAATGCTTTGTCTTACATCAATGCGATTTCCAGCGATGGGATGCGGCAGGAACTCATGATCAGCGCGATTACCAATCCAGCCACCCTTGATGCGACCAAATTGTTTACGTTCAGGAAGGAAGCCTATCCCGGGGTGTATGTAGAGGATCTCAGGCTTGATTGATCGTTAGGCCATGAGTATCAAATCCCGGATCATCCATACTGCCGCAGCGTATGCACATCGCAGACTTAAGAAGCAGGCCGCCCGTGCTGCACGGGATCAGCAATCCTGGTTTAACAAACTCATTCGTTCGGGACAGCACACCGCATTTGGCCGCGATCATCATTTCAGTGAAATAAAAAGTTACGACGACTTCAAACGACTTGTCCCGGTAAGAGATTATGAAGATCTCCGCCCCTACATAGAGCGTATCCTGCAGGGAGAACAAAATATTTTGTGGCCAGGGCTGCCGATATACCTGGCAAAGACTTCAGGGACCACCAGTGGGGTCAAATATATTCCCATCACACGGGCCAGCATACACAACCATATCAACAATGCGCGGAATGCCTTATTCAATATGGCCTACATGGCCGGGCTTAAAAATTTATTTGATGGAAGGCTGATTTTTCTTTCGGGGTCACCCGTTTTGGATAAAAAAGGAAACATCCCCACCGGGCGACTATCCGGGATTGTCAATCACTGGATCCCCGCATGGTTGCGCACCAATCAAATGCCGAGCTATGCGACCAATTGCATTGAAGATTGGGAAACCAAGGTGAATAAAATAGCAGAAGAAACATTGACGCAGGATATGCGGCTGATCAGTGGCATTCCTCCATGGGTGCAGATGTATTATGAGCGCCTCATTGCCTTGTCCGGCAAAAAAGACATCAAATCGATTTTTCCCAACCTGCAATTGTTCGTGTATGGCGGTGTGCAGTTTGAGCCATACCGTTTACAACTCGAACAACTTACCGGACAAAAAATAATCAGCCTCGAAACCTATCCTGCATCAGAGGGATTTATCGCTTTTCAGGACACCATGGACATCAGCAATGGTTTGATGTTGCAGTGCAATTCAGGTATATTCTTTGAGTTCATTCCGCTTGAAGAAGTGCATACGGTGCATCCGACACGGGTGATGATCGAGGATGTCGTCATTGGAAAAGATTATGCGGTGATCCTCTCGACCAATGCAGGTTTGTGGGCCTACAGCATCGGGGACACCGTATCGTTCGTGTCAAAAAATCCCTACCGGGTCAAGGTTACGGGCAGGATAAAACATTTTATTTCCGCGTTTGGCGAACATGTGATTGCCAAAGAAGTGGAAGAGGCATTGAGGGTCACGGTGGAAAAGCATCCATGCCTGATCAATGAATTTACAGTAGCTCCTCAGGTCAATCCGGCTGAAGGAGAAAAGCCCTACCATGAGTGGTGGATCGAATTTTCAAAACTTCCGGAAAATCCGGCTGCGTTTGCAAATGATCTGAACCTGGCGATGACAAAGCAAAACCTTTACTATCAGGATTTGATCGAGGGTAAAATCCTTCAGCCTTTGATTGTACGAACATTGCCTCCGGGTTCGTTTAAGCGATACATGCAATCGATGGGGAAACTCGGTGGGCAAAATAAGGTCGCCAGGCTCAGCAATGACCGGGTGATCGCGGATGCGCTCAGGGAGCTGCGGCACCCCGTTTGAAATAGGGTAAGCCCTTGATTGCCAATACAAAACGAACTTCCCGAAGAACACAATATTCCCTATCTTTGCAGACTATTTGAAATGGGCTTGATGCGAAATTTTGGCTACATCTTACTGATTATGAGCATGTTGAGTGCCTGTAAAAGCTCGTTTGAGCAGGTCAGGCTCAGCAATGACCCGCCCCGTATCCTGGCTGAGGCCCTCAAATACTATGAAAAGAAGGACTATCTCCGGTCACAGACCCTCATGGAATTGATCCTCAATCAATATCGCGGAACGCGTGAAGGGGAAGAGTTATATTTTAAATACGCTTATACCCATTATAATCTGGGTAGTTATGCGCTGGCTGCATCTTACTTTACCAACTTTACGACCACATTCGCCTACTCCACATTTGCGGAAGAAGCAAATTTTATGATCGCGCAGTCCTATTACAAGCAATCGCCTTCGTTTCGACTTGATCAGCAGACCTCCGTTGATGCCATCAATTCGTACCAGGATTTTGCCAATAAATACCCGGACAGCGATAAGGTACCGGAGTGCAATGAACGCATTGATGAATTACGCTCAAAGCTTGAAGAAAAAGCTTACCATCAGGGGATCCTTTATTACAATCTTGGAAAATACAATGCGGCGATCACTTCCTTTGACAACATGCTCAGTGAATATCCTGAATCCGTTCATGCCGAACATGCCCGGTTCCTGATACTGAAATCCGCCGTTGAGTATGCCGTCAACAGCGTCTACATCAAGAGAGTAGAACGACTTGAGGCCGCCAAAGTGAGGTATAAAGAATATATCAACCGATATCCAAGGGGCCAAAATGTCAAAGAAGCCAAAGAACTCAATAAACAAATAGAACTTGAATTTAAAAATCTGTCATAATGAATAGCATTAAAAACCTGGCCAGCTCAATTGATCCGAATGTCAAGGCACGTGACATCAAGGACCTGTCAGAACGTACAAGCAATATTTACGAGTCTATTACAGTCATCGCAAAGCGTGCGCGTCAGCTGTCCGCTGAAATGAAACGTGAACTGCATGACAAACTCGAGGAATTTGTGGTGGTGACCGAAACCATCGAGGAGATCCACGAGAACAAGGAACAAATCGAAATATCCCGTTCATACGAGCGTATGGCCAGCCCTACCCTGTTGGCTACGGAAGAATTCATCAACCGCGACCTGGAATGGAGATATCCTGAGCCAGTGGTAAAGGAAGATGACTTTGGCGAAGAAGAAGCAGAATAACCTAAGCGGATATCCCGGTCCGAAGGGCATGACGTCATTACGCGGAAAAAAAATCATCCTCGGCGTTTCAGGCAGTATAGCCGCTTATAAAGCCGTGTTAGTCCTTCGCTTGCTGGTGAAGGAAGGGTGCGAAGTCAGAGTGATCATGACATCATCCGCCAAAGATTTTGTTTCGCCACTGACCTTTTCTACGCTTAGCAAACATCCTGTTGCTTCTGATGTCCATCTCGAGGACGAATGGACCAATCATGTGGAATGGGGGTTGTGGGCGGACGCCATGATCATCGCACCGGCTACCGCACATACCATCGCCCGGTGCGCTTTAGGGTTGGCTTCAGATATGATGACCGCCACTTACCTTTCAGCGAAATGTCCTGTTTTTTTCGCTCCTGCCATGGACCTTGATATGTGGGCCCACCCTACCACGACTGAAAATATCAGCCGACTCCAGTCCTTTGGCAATTACATTATTGATGTTGGCTCAGGTGAATTAGCGAGTGGGCTCGAAGGCCCGGGACGTTTGGCCGAGCCGGAAGATATCCTTCGTCAGGTGGATGCTTATTTCCATTCAATGGAAGACATGCACGGACTGAGCGTCCTCATCAATGCAGGCCCCACCTATGAAGCCATAGATCCCGTCCGATACATTGGCAATCACAGTACCGGGAAAATGGGGGTTGCCATCGCGGAGGAAATGGCAAATCGTGGTGCACACGTACAACTTGTCCTTGGCCCTGATAGTGTATTGCCCAATGATTCCCGAATCAAAATAAAACGGATCATCTCCGCGGATGATATGCTCGCTGCCTGTACAGATATTTTTCCGGAGGTACAAGTCGCTATCCTTGCCGCAGCAGTAGCCGATTATAAGCCTTCCAAAACCGCTACCGAAAAAATCAAGAAGAGCAATGCGTCCATGACTCTTGAACTGGTGCGTACGCCTGACATCGCGGCATCTCTTGGCCAACTGAAATCAAAAGGCCAATACATCATCGGATTTGCCCTCGAAACAGCGGACGTGGAGTCCAATGCCCGGGAGAAACTGATCAAAAAAAATATGGACATGATCGTGATGAACAATCCGCGTGACCAGGGCGCAGGATTTGGTCATGACACGAATAAAGTTTCTTTTTTGTTTCCGGACAATAACATCCGGCACTTTGAGTTAAAATCAAAACGGGCCGTGGCACACGATATCGCCAATGCGGTTCATGAAATGATACACGCGCATGCAACACATTAGAATCGTCATTACCCTCCTTCTTTTTTCGTTTATTGCTTTGGGTACCGTTCAAGCCCAGGAACTAAATGCAGAGGTGACCATCAGTGTTCCAAAACTGCAAACAACGGACCCCGCCGTTTTCAAAACGCTCGAGAAGGATCTCAAGGAATTTATCAATCAGGAGCAGTGGTCCAAGGATGAATACAAACCCTATGAGCGTATAGCCTGCAATTTTTCCATCAATATCACCGCTGAGTTGGGCGCCAACCTCTTCAGTGCGGATATCGCCCTCAAAGCCATCCGCCCGGTGTATGGGACGGATTATAAAACCGTACTCATCAACCATGTGGACCGGGACGTGGTCTTCAACTACCAGGAATATCAAACATTCCAGAACGGCACTGAATATTTCAGGGATAATCTCTCCGCAGTATTTTCCTTTTATTCCCAATTGATTCTTGGTCTGGATGCGGATAGTTTTGCACCGAACGGAGGTGATGAGTATTTCCGGATCGCCCAAAACATCATCAACCAGATACCCACAGCCGTGTCCGATGCGGACAAAGGATGGTTGTCCCTCAATCGCAAAACGACACGCTACTGGATCATTGAAAACTTACTCAGTCCAAGATACCTGTCCTTCAGGCAGGCGTGGTACAATTATCATCGCAAAAGTCTGGATATCATGCATGCGAATACCCCTCAGGCGCTTGTCACCATGGTAGAAGCGTTGAAGGAAGTAGAAAAAACACATGCTTCCTATCCCAATACCATTGGCATCCTGATGTTTCTGACCGCCAAGCGGGATGAAATCGTAGAGATCATGAAAAATGCCAGTCGTACACAAAAGACCACCGTGTACGATATCATGCGCAAACTGGATCCTTCGAATACTGCGCTCTACAATGGCCTCAGGTAGTCTGGCCACGCTGGCTGTTCTCGCTTCCGGTACAGGAAGCAATGCCGATAAAATCTGTTCCTATTTCTCAGGAAATCCGGAAATCGTCGTCGGCCTGATCATTTCCAACAAAAGCGATGCAGGCGTGTTGCAGGTAGCAGATAAACATGGAATAGCCTCAGCTTATATCAGCAGAAAATACTGGCCACATCCTGAACTTATATTACCGGTCCTCGAAGAGGCAGGTATAACACATATTATCCTTGCAGGATATCTGGCACTCATTCCTGAATGGTTGATCCTTACCTACGACGGAAAAATAATTAATATCCACCCTGCCCTCCTACCGAAATTCGGAGGCAAAGGCATGTATGGCCATCATGTGCATGAAGCTGTGAAAGCTGCAGGCGAAACGATCTCCGGCATCACCATTCATGAGGTCAATGCGCATTATGATGAAGGGCGCATCTTATTCCAAAAAGAAGTACGCTTATCCCCTGAGGACAACGCAGATGCTATTGGGGCTAAGGTATTACAGACAGAACATCAATACTATTCACGCGTAATAGAAGCCTGGATAAAAGGCACACTGGACCAACTAGATTGAAGCATCCCCATAGGTATCCGCATATGCGGTCCATTGGTCCGGGAAACGATATCGATACCCTTTAAGTCCTTGCAAGCCCCCCGTGTGAATCACCATTACTTTATCTGCTGACTTAAAATATTGCTCCCGCATTTTCTGATCTACTGCAAAAACAACTTTACCGGTATACACAGGGTCCAATGGAATGCCTGTGGATGATGAAAAGGACGTCATGTATTCAATAAGTGCAGCATTAAATCTGCCGAACCCTCCAAAATGAAAATCGGGCCAAAGGTCCCAAGCACATGAGATCGGTACTTCAAATTTTTCCAACAGATCTTCAACATGTGCGGACGTGCATCCCTTCCAGGCGGGAACAATTATAATCTTAGTGCCTGGTGCAACAGCCTTCATCATCCCAAGCGCCGTCCCCATCGTTCCACCAGCCACTACAATATGGGTAGGCTTTATTGTTCGCATTGTATGCAGGATCTCCGAAGTGCCCTTGATCCCTTCCGCACTCAATCCACCTTCCGGTATAAAATAAGCATCAGGAAATTGTGTTCCCGCAACCTCATCATTAAAGTGTCGATACGATTCCGGGTCGAGATAATGAATGGCTGCACCCGAATGCATCAAATATTGAATCGAAGGATTGTTTTCATCTGCACCATAACTTCGGATCAGCGCAATGAAGTTCAGTTGAAAATACTTACATGCATCTGCGAGTGCGGAAAGATGATTGCTGAACATTCCTCCCTTACTGACCACAGTGGTATACCCTTGATCAATCGCTTCCTGAAGTGTATATTTTAGCTTAAAGTATTTGTTACCTGTGGCCCATGAGTTGATGCGGTCCAACCGCAGCAAACACGCTGGTCGTAGTGAGTGTGGCAAAACAACTTCCTGTAAGATAGCCTCCATGTATGGAATATACTTATGGTATGCAAATCTGTATAAAACCAACGGATATCAGGAAGCTATCAAGGCGACCCTTTTCGTTTTAATGGTTCTGCCAGCTTTATCCTGTAATCTGAACAAATAGGTTCCGCGTTGCAGATCACTCATATCCACGGCTACTGTTTCACGTCGATGGTCTACTTCGATTTTAATTTCCCTCACCTGAACACCCAGGATATTGTAAATTTTCAAGTGATACATACCGGCATTCAATTCCGTGAGCTGAAATCGAACAATATCATAACTGGGATTGGGATAAGCAAAAATATCAGGTTTGGAAGGTTCTTCCTCGACCACGCGGGTGAGCAATGGATGCGTCTTGAATTCAACACTCAAAGGTTTGTCGTAAGGATCCAATTCGATCTCAGCAACAGGCAGTCCTGTCGAGGCTGTGACAAACCTGATCCATTCCTGGTTGGTGATCAGCCTTATCCCTGGCACCTGTGTGGTCACGTCGAGCCATGTCAAACCGTATAACACCTCCACCCGATATGCTTTCTTCACAGTGACCTTTTGCCGATATGCCTGCAAGACTTCGGTAGGCAAATACAACGTGCCTTCTCCATCTACGACAATATCTTCAGACATCGTGATGGTCAATCTGCAGGAATCGGGAATCTGCGGGGGCGTCCACTGGCAAGACAAATGACGTGGCCAGGGGAACACGGAAACAAATTTTCCCTTGTAGGCATTTGATTCTCCCATCACGCCGTGGAAGAAAGGTTTGTATGAAGGCACGACATTATAGGTCAGCCGGCTTCCCGGACATAGAGGATTTTGCTCGATCGATTGCAGCACTTGTGATGACCTGCCACTGACCAGCATGATGGCATCGGATTGTTTTCCATTGACCAGATTTGCATAGGTCTTGTTGTCCCTTTCACCAGACATTATGATGCGCCGGCTAATCGAGTAAGGTGCTTTCAGAGACCGGAAGTCCCATATCTGGGCTGGTCCGGTAAACATGCCAAGGTGCTGATCCGGTAAAAAATCCTTTCCGTAATAAATGGTATCCTCCGCGAGAAGGGACCAGTTCATTTGTTGTGCGGCGAGATTGGCCTGACTGATTACAGCCAGGGCCACATACAAGAGAAATGATCTGATCATTGCATCCATTGCAGGCCAACAAATTTAGCATACTCGCCATTGAGTTGCATCAAGGAGACATGATCTCCTGTTTCTACAATCTTACCATCCTGCAAGACAATGATCTGGTCTGCATGCTGGATGGTGGAAAGCCTGTGTGCGATGACAATGGACGTTCTGCCTTCCATCACCTTAGATAATGCTTCCTGCACCAGTTTTTCTGCTTTAGAGTCCAGTGAGGCCGTTGCTTCATCCAGTATGAGTATCGGTGGATTGCGCAACAATGCGCGGGCCAGGGTGACGCGCTGACGTTCACCTCCGCTCAATGTACTTCCCCTGTCTCCCACAATGGTATCATATTGTTGTGGTGTACTCATGATGAAGTCATGTATCTGTGCAATCTTCGCCACAGCGATGACATCATCGAGTGTCGCATCCGGTTTGCCAAAGGCGATATTATTGAACAAGGTATCATGGAAAAGGACCGGATCCTGATTGACGATACCCATCAGATTGCGAAGCTGATGCAGGTTTACTTCGCGTATATCTGTGCCATCGATGGTGATACTTCCTTCGGTCACATCATGGAAGCGCGGAATCAGATCGGTGAGGGTTGATTTGCCGGAACCACTTGCGCCTACAATAGCTATTACTTGTCCTTTTGGGATTTTAAGATTGATATTTTGCAAGGTCCATTCGCCATCCTGGAGATAACGAAAACCGACGTTGGTAAACGTAATGTCATGTTTGAAGGACTCCATCGGTATGGCATGTTCAGCCTCCTTGATTTCATCCTCACTGTACAGCACATCATTCACGCGCTCTACGGCGGCAAGTCCTTTCTGGATATGATAGTAGGCTGAAGAAAATGTTTTAGAAGGAGATATTACGTTAAAGAACGCATAGAGAAACGCAAAGAAGGTCTCCGGTTGGATCTCTGATCTGAACACCAACCGTGCACCATACCAAAGCAATACAGACACAATCGTGATCCCCATCACTTCGGACATGGGTGAGGAGAGATCGCGACGATACATGATCTTGGTCAGCAATCGACGGAAATTATCGTTAATGCGGCCGAAGCGGTCCTCCTGATATTGCTGTGCATTAAATCCCTGGATGATGCGCATGCCGTTGAGACTTTCCTCCACATGAATCATCAGGTCGGAGAGTTGTTGCTGCACCGCTCTTGATTTACGCTTGAGACTCCTGCTGATCCGGCCGACGATCAATACGGTGAAAAGGATCAATACAAATACAAATAAGGTCAGGCGGACACTTGTAAACAGCATAAAGAGTATGCTGCCCAGGATGACGATCGGTTCTTTAAAGAGCGACTCCATCACATTGAGGATGGAATACTCTATCTCCTGCACATCTGTGCTGATCCGGGCCATGAAATCACCCTTCTTGCCGCGTGTGAAATACGCCAGCGGAAGCTGCATGTATTTTTTATAAATGGCCTGGCGCACATCCCGTACGATGCCGTTCCTGACCTGGGCCATAAACACCACGGAGAGATAACGGAAGAGATTCTTCAGAAAAAAAATCACCACAAACGTGACGCACACGATGATGAGCGCGGTCTCCTGCGAGTAGGTTTCTACCAACTGACCGAAAACATATTCGAGCCATTTCTGAATGTGGTTGACACTAAAGGCCACGGGCTCAGGTGACGGCTCGACGCGACCAAACAGAATCTGGAAAAACGGAATGATAATCGGAATGCTGATGACCATGCAAAGGGCCATCAGAATATTAAAAAGAATATTCAGAAAAAGGGCGCCCTTGTATGGCCGCAGATAATAAAATAACTGTCGGATAGGGCTGAGACCCGGTTTTGCCATTAGTCCTCCAACTTAAAGTTTTCGAGGAAGCCAGTGTGAAAATCGCCTGATCTGAAATTAGGATCCTGCATCAGTTTCTTGTGAAAGGGAATAGTGGTTTTGATGCCTTCCACCACAAACTCATCCAAAGCGCGCTGCATCTTCTTGATGCAGTCTTCACGGGTACGGGCCTTGCAGATCAGCTTGGCGATCATACTATCATAATAAGGTGGAATCGTATAGCCGGCATAGACATGTGTATCTACGCGTACGCCATGTCCCTTTGGGCTATGAAACGAAGTGATCGTCCCCGGACTGGGCCTGAAGTTGTTGTAGGGATCCTCTGCATTGATACGGCACTCAATAGCATGACCATTTGGAAAATAGTTCTTGCCTGAGATGGGTATGCCTGCGGCTACCTTGATTTGTTCTTTGATCAAATCATGATCGATGACTTCTTCGGTCACCGGATGTTCGACCTGGATCCGGGTATTCATTTCCATGAAATAGAAATTCTTGTGTTTGTCCACAAGAAATTCGATGGTCCCTACCCCTTCATAATTGATGGATTTACCTGCTTTAATAGCGGCTTTTCCCATTTTATTCCGAAGTGATTCATCCAGAAATGGAGATGGCGATTCTTCAAGCAATTTCTGATGACGGCGTTGAATGGAACATTCACGCTCTGATAAATGCACTACGTGTCCATGCTGATCACCGACAATCTGGAATTCAACATGGCGTGGTTCTTCAATATACTTTTCAATATAGATGCCATCGTTGCCGAACGATGCTTTGGCTTCCTGACGGGCTTTATGCCAAAGGTCTTCCAGATCATTTTCCGCCCATACAATGCGCATGCCTTTTCCGCCTCCGCCGGCTGTCGCCTTCATGATGACGGGATAGCCGATCTCTTTGCTGATCTTTTTAGCGTGGGCGATGTCCTGTACCAGTCCGCCGCTACCGGGCACAACAGGCACACCTGCTTTAATCATGGTTTCCTTGGCGGTGATTTTATCCCCCATTAGGTTGATCATGAGCGGTGTGGGTCCGATAAACTTAACACCATACTCCTTACAAACTTCAGCGAAGTCTGCATTTTCGGCAAGGAAGCCATAGCCCGGGTGAATGGCATCTGCGTTGGTAATTTCAACAGCAGCCATGATTCTTGGTATACTGAGGTAGGAGTCACTTGATTTTGGCGGGCCTATGCAGACGGCTTCGTCGGCAAATCGAACATGCAGACTATTCTTATCGGCAGTGCTATACACGGCCACGGTACTGATGCCCATCTCCTTGCATGTTCTGATGACACGCAGGGCGATCTCCCCCCTGTTAGCAATGAGTATCTTTTTAAACATCCGGATGGTACTGGTTGATAATGTAAACTTCTCCTGGCAGTCGATAAGGTGTTGATTACCCGTTCGTGTCAATCAGGAAGAGCAACTGGTCATATTCCACGGGGGTGGCATCTTCGACAAGGACTTTGACGACTTTGCCGGCCACTTCGGATTCGATTTCATTGAAGAGTTTCATGGCTTCGATGATGCAGACGACAGCACCTACTTCGATACTGTCACCTGGCTTGACGTAGACAGGTTTGTCCGGTGAGGACGACCTGTAAAATGTACCAACGATTGGAGACCTGATTTCCACCAGGTTTTCTTTATTGGATGCCGTAGCCGCAGTTACCCTGGATTCACCTTCTCCTTCAACATTAGTTTTGGCTGTTGATGGTGCAACAGGCATAGAAGGTGTAACCGGCAATGCAGGTGAAATGGCCGGTACTGGCATATAGGAAGGAATGCCTTCAACAGCAGTCCTGCCACTATTGTAAAATTTTGATCTTACTGAAAACTGGAGGTCACCTTCCTTGTACTTGAATTCAGCAAGTTCCAGCCTGTTGATCAGCTTGAGTAATTCTTGAATTTCCTTAGCATCCATAATTTTTCACTATTTAGCCCGCTCCACGTAACTTCCGGTGGCGGTATCAATTTTTATTTTTTCCCCTGCATCAATAAACAGCGGAACTTTCACTTCAGCACCGGTTTCCACTGTGGCTGGCTTCAGCGTATTGGTCGCCGTATCACCACGTAATCCCGGTTCTGTATAAGTCACCTCCAAGATAACATATTGAGGCAATTCCACAGAAAGGGGAACCTCATTGACGGCATGGATGAGAATTTCCACTTCCAACCCTTCTTTCATGAGGTTTGCATTTTCCACCATGTTGGCACTGATGCTCACCTGCTCGAACGTCTCATTGTTCATAAAATGATACCCCATGTCATCATTGTAGAGGTACTGGAACTTGCGACGTTCTACACGAACGTCATTGATGGTGTGTCCGGCCTGGAAGGTGTTGTCCACCACTTTTCCGGTCGTCAGGCTTTTCAGTTTTGTCCGCACAAAAGCATTGCCTTTGCCGGGTTTTACATGTTGAAAATCAACGATATAATAAATGTCATTGTTAAATTCAAGGCACAGTCCCTTTTTTATATCTGCTGTGGTCGCCATGTGTCGGAGTTGATAAGTGTTTTAAAATGAGGGCGCAAATATAGGGCATTTGCGGCCTATTTCTAAGTAACTCAATAGGCCCAGTTCCAAAGGCTGGCTCCCCAGGTATACCCTCCGCCAAAAGAGGTCAGGATAATCTTATCCCCAGGATGGAGTTGGTTTTCCCATTCCCACAGGCAGAGCGGAATCGTGCCGGAGGTGGTATTGCCGTACTTCTGAATATTGATCATGACCCGATCGATCGGAAAATTGAGGTACTCCGCTACGGCCTGAATGATCCGCAAGTTGGCCTGGTGAGGAACCACAAACTTGATTTCATCGGGACTGAGATTATTTCGTTTAAGAATAGTGGAAACGGCCTCTGACATTCCTTTCACCGCCGCCTTAAAGACTGGGCGTCCATCCTGAAATACATAGTGCATGCCCTTATCTACCGTCTCATGGGTAGGTGGATTCAATGAACCTCCCCCTTTCATATTGAGAAACTCCGCTCCTACGCCATCGACACGCATCCAGGAATCCTGCAATCCAAATCCCTTCTCATTGGGCTGCAGGAGGATGGCACCTGCGGCATCGCCAAATAGGATACATGTGGCCCTGTCTGTGTAGTCCACGATGGAGGACATTTTATCCGCCCCTACGACGACCACATTTTTGTAGGCACCGGATTCAATGAACTTCGCTCCGGTGGTGGCAGAAAAGAGAAACCCTGAACAAGCCGCCTGGATGTCGTAGGCAAAAGCATTTTTCGCTCCGATATTATAGCAAATCAAGGTGGCTGTATCCGGAAACACATAGTCCGGGGTGACCGTAGCGCAGATGAGCAGGTCAATGTCCATAGGATCAAGCCCTGTTTTCTTTAAGAGCCCGAGGACGGCTTCGGTCCCCATAAAACAGGTTGCCTTTCCGGGTTCCCGCAGGATGTGCCGTTCTTCAATACCCGTCCGGGCCTTGATCCACTCATCATTGGTATCCACCAGTTTCTCAAGGTCTTTGTTGGTCAGGAGCCCCTCGGGCACATACCCGTTAACTCCCATGATAGCAGCTTGAATTTTGGACATCAGGCAGGCATTTAGGACGGCGAAGGTATGGAATCTGTCGTGAAAAGGACAGATTAAACTTCATCCCGTTGCCCAGGTCAGGAGGGGGGCGGACTGCGTCAAATTGGTACGATATTTGATGTTTAAACAAATAATTTACAGCATTTTATAAATTATCCTTAATTTTAATATCATGAATCTATACCTGCTATCCCTGCTCCTGGTCCTCAATATTGATGGCACCAAGACCCCTAACTTCTATTCCAGCTACCTGGCGGCCAAAGAGGCTTCCAAAAACTACAAAAAAGACCTGGTGCTGTTTTTCACCAAATCGTCATGCAATGAGTGCAATACGGTATGGGGCCAATATGAAAATGATGCCATGGCGACCAAAGTGTTTATCTCCACGATGATTGATGGATATGGTTTTGACGGCTCTGTATTGCTTGACAAATATGGTCTGAGCGAGGTCCCCTCCTGGGTTGTCCTTGATTACAATGGCCAGGTCAAACATAAATGGAACGGTGACTGGAAAAATCCCTACAGCCGCCCTACAGAACCCGTGCAGGAAGCTGCCGCTCCGGCACAGCCGTTAGCTGTATTCCAGGCCTCCACCGCTAAACCAAATCCTACTCCAACATCAGCTACAGCCCCGACCACCGTAACGACAACAACACAAACCCCACCTGCTGCGCCTGTTAAAAGCGAAGCAGTTGTCGCACCAGCCGTAGCCGCTACCCCGACTCCGATGACTACCGGATTTGTACTGCAGGCGGGTTATTTTGGTTCAGAGGGTAATGCTCAGAAACTGATTACCGATCTGAATACAAAGGGATTCCAGCAATACACCATTAAGACCACCACGCAAAACGGAACGACGTACTATAGGGTGATATCAAAGACCTATGCGAGCGAAACGGAAGCGGGTCAGGAAGTAAGTCATCTGGCGGGACAAGGGATCAAAGCAACGATCAAAAAAACAACTGAAATCCAGTAAGCTAATTATCAGTTCAATATAAAAAAGCCGGGTACTCCTATCCGGCTTTTTCATTTTACGTCAGCCACCTACCTTTGTACTTCAATCACGACCGACCTTGGCCAGCAGTTCCCTATTCCGCAACATTCAATTACTGGCAGGCATTCAACCTGCCGGTACAGATCGTATCCATGGTCGATCTATGCATACTTTGCCATGCATTGAAGGGGCTTACTTATTAGTGGAAGATGGGTTGATCAAGGACTATGGCCTGGATGCGGATTGCCCATATCATCAGGCAGATCAGGTCATTGATGCCACCGGGCGTATTCTTTTACCCGCATATTGCGATAGTCATACACACATTGTTTTTGCCGCATGGCGCGAACAGGAATTTGTAGACCGGATACATGGACTGAGCTATGAAGAAATCGCCATGCGAGGCGGTGGCATACTGAATTCAGCCGGCAGGTTACAAAAAGCCTCGGAGGATGAACTCTTTGCATCCGCCTACCAGCGTTTGCTTGATGTCATGGCCATGGGCACCGGGGCCATAGAAATAAAAAGTGGCTATGGTCTGACCACTGAAAGTGAAATCAAAATGCTACGGGTGATCCGCAGATTGAAGGAGCTGGACCTCATCGACATTAAGGCCACCTTTCTGGGTGCTCATGCTATTCCTGCTGCCTTCAAGGCCAATCGGGCCGGCTATATCGAATTGCTAATCAAGGATATGTTGCCAAAAATTGCGACAGAAGGATTGGCGGACTATGTGGATGTGTTTTGCGACAAGGGATTTTTTACCGTAGAGGAAACAGATCAGATCCTGAGCGCCGGAGCCAAGTATGGTCTCAAACCAAAGATTCATGCGAATGAGTTAGATTATTCAGGAGGCATACAAGTTGGCGTAAAACATAAGGCCATTTCTGTAGATCATCTCGAATATGCAGGACCGGATGAACTCGACGCCCTTGCTTCCGGACATACAATGGCTACCATACTTCCTTCCACGGCATTTTTCCTTGGTCTTCCATATTCGCCCGCACGGCAAATGATGGAGCGGGATATTTGTGTGGCGCTCGCCAGTGACTTCAATCCGGGTTCATCCCCCAGCGGGAATATGTCCTTCATTTTGTCCCTGGCCTGCATCAAATTAAAAATGACGCCTGAGGAGGCGCTCAATGCCATGACCATCAATGGGGCCGCCGCCATGGAATTGTCTTCATTAAATGGCAGCATTACGCCGGGGAAGCATGCCAATCTGATCCTCACAAAGCCCGGAGTGAACCTTAACTACCTGCCTTACTCCTTTGGCCAAAGCTGGATAGACAAGGTCATTATCAAGGGTAATCCTGTCTGAGCCCCATTACTTTTCGCCTTTACCTAAGATTCATTTTTGAATTGAAAATCAATTCATTGGCGCGATGTTTTTATAGGTTTATTGCAATCAATTATATCCCGCGCACCTCGTCTGAAATTTTCATGGCCAAATACACTTAACCACTACCCACCTACGTTAACAAGGGGTCCCTCTTCAGGCAGCCTTTGCAGGCCCGGTAGCATCTTTGGAAAAGCCTGACTCCTTGAGAAAATAAATGAAAACCCGTGCATTAAACCCAAAGTGAAAAGCTATTTTTGCGCGAACATATTAAAGAAAAACTTCATACCTTGACGTTGGATGGAAAATCAGCAAGTTAAACACATACGAAAGTGGGTATTTCTATTGGCCATTTTCGCGGGTTTTCCTTCTTTCTGCCTGGCGGGCGGCCCGATAAACATCTATGCTTCAAAGAGCTCCCCTATTGCCGGAGCGGACCCCGTCACATTTAGTTTTGGATGCATCAATGGCCAGCCCGGAGATACGGTTTGCATTCCGGTCACGGTGACCAATTTTACTGACATTGTTATTGCTCAGTTTGAAATCATCTGGAACAGTAACGTACTGGATTACATCGAAGTCACCAATCCAGGCTCACCTTCTGTCAATGTAGTAGCCGACTTTAATCAGTCTGGCCCCAACGCTTTGAAATTTATTCCCCTCGGCTTCCCCATCGATGGTGAAAGTTTACCGGATGGATCTACCCTGTTTGAAATTTGTTTTCGAATCGTTGGTTTTCCGGACTCCACCAGTTGCGTAGGGATCAGCCCGTATTTCGAATTTCAGGTGGCTGATGTCAATGGAGAAACACCTGTTGATTCCACTTCCTGTTGCCTTACCGTTCAAAATGCTGTTGACCTGGTGGGATTTGTCACCAGTTGCGGCCCGGCAGTGGCCGGTGGTAATGGCACCATTGACGTCACTGCGTATGGCGGCACTGCTCCATACAATATCACCTGGGTAGATGGTGTCGGCGTTCCCGGAGGCCCCATCGCGATACCGATAGAGGGAGGAAGCATGGTGATCAATGTACCCGCAGAAACATATGATGTGACGATTACGGATGCGCTTGGAAATAATGTAACGTATTCCACTTCGGTTTCCGCTATTGAATTAAGTGTCACTACGCATCCCAAAGATCCTACATGCTACAAGTTTAAAAACGGCACCATCTGGATCAAACCGGAAGGAGGAGCGGAACCGTTTAGTTATATATGGCAAAGCATGACCAATCCCCTCCTTGCCGGATCAGGTTTCATTCGGAATCTTGGTGACTCTTCGTTAGTGACCAGTTTGCCGGATGGTATCTATAACATCATTGTGGAGGATGTAAACGGGTGCTCGATCGAAGTTAATATCACACTCAATGACAATCCTTTTGTTATTGACATTGAGGACCTGATAGACGCTACCTGCATCGGTGCGGAAAATGGATTGATCGATCTCAATATATCGGGTGCTACTCCGGATATGGGGGGCAATTATACCATCAGTGGAAATCTAACGGGCACTCCATTCACCATCTCCAGTAATAGTGTGAGCATTGGCCTGCTGGATCCCGGTGATTATATGATTACCATTTCTGATGAGGTATCCCAGTGTGACACCGTGTATGAATTTACCATCGGGTATTCGGATACGATCACGGCCGTCTTCACGACTACAGATCCACCTTGTGCAGGAGGTGTTA
>CAZYHJ010000031.1:0-8268 GCA_964646645.1 uncultured Saprospiraceae bacterium
CTGGTCACAGTTGCTTCATTCTCCACAAATCCCTAATTTGCAGGTGTAAATCAGTGTAATACTCCCCTAAATTGAGACCAGAGGTTTAGTTAAATCAAACACTTAAATTTACTAAACCTATGACAAAACAGACAAGGCGCAAGTTCAGCGCGGAATTCAAGGCCAAGGTTGCCCTGGAAGCCATCAAGAACCAAAAGACAATGGCTCAGCTCAGCAAGCAGTTCGATGTGAATGCCATTACGATTGCCAAATGGAAAGCAGAAGCCTTAGAGCATCTTCCAAAGGCCTTCAAGCGCGGCCAAGTAGCTGGCGAACCTGAGTCATCCATCGAGGCTGAAAAGCTGTATGCACAGATTGGACAGCTTAAAGTGGAGAATGACTTTTTAAAAAAAAGTGCTCGGAAATTGGGGATAAACGACAGCGACTGGAAATGATCGATCCGAAGCATAAAAAGCTGTCTGTGCGCAAGCAATGTGATATCCTGGCCGTACCCAGAAGCTCTTTATACTATCAGCCAATACCGGAAAAACCTGAGAATGTCAAAATGATGCATCTCATGGACAAGCATTTGCTGGGGCATCCGACGGAAGGCGTTGTTTCTATGGTGGATTGGCTTAAGGAGAAAGGCTATCCAGTTGGACCTAAACGTATCCGTCGCCTGTTCAAACTCATGGGCTATCAAACGCTGTATCGTCGTAAAAACCTCACCAAAGGCGCTTTACGAGAATTCATTAAGCCCTACTTGCTCAGAGGTTTGAAATTCACTCATGCTAATCAGGTGTGGTGCACCGACATTACCTACATTCCAATGGCAAAGGGCTTTTTATACATGACTGCAATTATTGACGTGTACAGCCGAAAGATTGTGGGCTGGGGCATTAGCAATAGTATGTCAAAGAAATGGTGCCTGGAGGTGTTAAAGGATGCTATTGAGCGACATGGCAAGCCAGAGATCCTGAACTCGGATCAAGGCTCACAGTATACCAGCCCCGGATGGATCAACTTCCTCGAGGACAATCAAATCAAAGTGTCTATGGATGGAAAGGGAAGAGCTACAGATAACGTCTGGATCGAACGATTCTGGAAGTCATTGAAGTACAATCATGTCTACATCAATCCTTGCGACACCGGATTGGAACTCTTTGAAGGAGTACAACGCTACATCGAATATTATCACCGGAAACGACATCAGACCATCAAGATGTCACCCAACACAGCCTATGATCAATCTATGAGAAATCGGGCCGCATGAACAAGGAAAACATTAGCTTAGCAAACGAATCCTTTGGTCTAACAAATGGGGAGTATTACAAATTAGCCGTTGGTTATTCAACGGAGAGTTTGCTGGTAAACTGGTAATCCTTCTTGAAAATGGAAATGTAATAACCTGGGAGGATAAAGAGATGTCTGAAGAAGTGGATGAATTGACTACAGCACTGTACCATTTGACAACTGATCAGTTGGACAAATTAAAATCCAGCAATATCCATACTGTAAAATATACAGTAAGCCGTCGAGATGAAAAGAGTAATTTTTCAGTCTCAAATAATAATTTCAAGACTCATGAGATAATAAGCGACTTCTTCAAATTATAAGCTTATACTAACAAAAATTGCCAAACCAGCAATGGCTAATACATTAACAAGCAAGAACCCAACCTTAAGAACCTAATACTAGAAACAACATATCCGTGACCACTCCGCGGGCGTGTAGCCCTGATGTTAGCAGCCAGCTTAAAAAACGACACATCCGACAATGACACACAACATAGGCGAAGAAATAGCTGGAACATATTTAAAAGTTTGCAAAGACTGCGACTTTGTAGAATATAATCTTTATACGACAGAAGTCCAAGGAGAAATTGATGTTGTTGGCATAGACACTAAAAACAAAAAAGTTTTTATATGTGAAGTAGCAATCCATTTAGAGACAGGTATTCAGTATACAAAAAACAATCAACCTGACAACTTTAACAGATTTGTGAAAAAGTTCGAGAAAGATATAATTTACGCAAACAATCGATTTGACGATACCTACGAAAAGACATTTATGTTATGGTCGCCAATTGTGAAAAACCCAAAAGAGACTGCAAAGCATAATCAGTTAAAAGCGCTCACAGACGTTCAGGCATTTTTAAAAAAGGAACATAACGTGGACTTGCAATTAATAATCAACAAATCGTTTTTGGACTGCTTATACGACTTACGAACTTATGCTGGTAATCAGACCGAAGAGCTAAAAAGCCCAATACTTAGACTTATGCAAATTGAGTATAAACTTGGACGACATATGACCAAAGAACTAAAAAAGGAAGCAAAAAAACAACCATTAAACTTAGCTGATAATGACAAGTAAAGACAGCCGAATCACTAACAATCACCCTCCTGCTCCTCCATCTGATTTCTATTGGCCAAAGCCAACCCTCTGACCACCTTGTTTTCAAAGGCGTCCCTATCAACGGTACCCTAAGTGAGTATGTAGCCAAAATGAAAGAAAATGGCTTTAGCCACATTGGCACCGAAGATGGAACAGCTATACTTAAAGGCGATTTTGCGGGCTATAAAGGCTGCCTTATTGGCGTATCGACTCTAAAACAAAAGGATTTAGTGTCCAAAATAGCTGTCATTTTCCCTGAGTGTGAAACCTGGTCCGGACTTTCCGGCAATTACTTTAATATAAAAGAAATGCTGACTGAGAAATATGGTGAACCCTCAGAAGTTCTAGAAAAATTTGACTCTTTTGGCTCTATGGATGACCAGTTGAAAATGTATGATGTTCAGTTTGACAAATGCAAATACTATTCTATTTTCAAAACGGATAAGGGTAATATTGAACTTTCAATCGATCATGATGGTGTAACCAGTTGCTTTGTCAAGTTAGCTTACTATGACAAAATCAACAGTGAAATAATCAAGGCTAAAGCCATTAGCGATCTTTAACCATTCACAAATACAAATCCAGGTTTAAGCCTTAGCATATTCTCACCCTTCACTGCTCACCTCCCACCACTCACCTCTCCACCCTCTGCCCTCCCGCTTAGTGGCTACGCAACACTGCGGGATCTCCGCTGCGCTCCGATATGCTTCCCGCCCTTTGCCCTCTGCTCTATGCTCTATGCTCATTCATACGGATACGTATTCGTCGGCACCACCAACTTATACTCCGACTGCAGAAAAGCTACAATATCAACGAGCTGCTGCACCGTCATCACATCATTGTAACAACGGGTTTCCATCTTTGAGGCACCGCCAGGTGTCATCGTGGTATCAGAGGCCATGTTGCGCTGGGAGATCTTGTGGGATGGATTGATGACGGACGTGACGAGTTCGCCGTAGGTTTTGAGCTTGGTGACATCACCGCCAAGCTGGATGTTGGGATAATCGCCGTAGGTGGCACCGGTCCAGGCCATATCTCCGAGGTGATGACAATCGGTACAGTAGAGCGTAGAAAATGTAGCTTTTCCTATGGCTACATCTCCGGCAGGTAAAACGAAACCCCGTGATTCTTTTTGACACGCCGTCAGCATGCCAAAAATCACCAACAGGTACATCCATCGATAACGTATATCTCCGGATGCAAGGAGTATTGTCTTCATTTTCAAACGATTTTATATCGTAATTTATACCGGAACCCCCTGGATTTCCAATGATGCCGGTCATGCGGATTATCGCTTTTAGTCATGCCGGATCAGTGAAAAAGGTTATTTTTGAAGGCGCTGGTTACCTATTGAACCGGCATCCATTGCATTCCCACCCTGAATCGTTTCGGTATTTCGTGTATTGGTCCGGAATTTGATCTATAATCCAGATCCATATTCGGAAATCCCGCCATTATCCACCCTTAAAGAACTAGTCATCGCATCTTCATCGCTTTTCGATGCCCTGATGCACATTTTGCTGCCACTGCCCGCAAGTCAGAGGCATATTGAACTATATGTTAACTTTTAGAATGGACATCATGAACACCAACAGATGGATCCTTTTCCTCGCCCTCCATACGCTGGCCTGTACGGCTACGAGTCAAAGCCTGGGCGTCGGTACTTCTGCTCCAAACCCAAGCGCCATGCTGGATGTGGCCTCCACCCATAGCGGTATCCTCATCCCCAGGATGACCATCGCGCAACGCGACGCCATCGATGCGCCTGCCGCCGGGCTCCTGGTCTTTACGACGGACAACAATAATTTCAGTTACTACAATGGCAGTGCCTGGACCGTATTAGGTGGCGGTGGTGGTGGTGGAGGTGGAACATCTTCCCTGCTGACCGATGAGGACGGCAACACAACGGTGGATGTGGAGTTTACACCGAACGAAGATCAGATCAGGCTGAGCACAGGTGGTACAGAAGTGATGCGCATCAATAATAACGGCCAGGTCGGCATCGGTACGGACATGCCCGGGGGAACCCTCGATGTGGTAGGTGATGTGCAGGCGATGTTGTTTATAGACCGCGTCAGTCCACAATACTATCTCGACCCCGGTGCCACCTCTGTCTCCATGAGTGTGGCCGGCAGTGTCAAGGCATCTCTTTTTTCGGATGCGAGCAACGCTTCATTTTATCTGGATCCCGCATCTACCGGCACCTCGCTCAAAACCGCGGGAGCAGTACAGTCCACGATTTATTATGATGATGCGACGACCACCCACTTTCTCGATCCGGCCAATGTTGGTATATCCCTTAAGGTCGCGGGTTCAGCTGACGCCGCTACGTTCAGGGACCTCAACAACACGAGTTATCTTCTTGATCCCGCTTCTACCTCGATCCTGAATAACCTGACCATCAACCCCACGGCTACCGGGCCAGGCGCCGGTTTGCGCATCAATGCCACCAATGGCAATTACTGGCATGTCAATTCCATAGGCCAGGAAGATCAGGACCTGGGCTTCTTCTACAATGGCGCTTCCAAGGCCTATCTCAACTGGGATGTCAATGTGGATGCGCTGGACTATACGGCCCAACACAGATCATTACCTTCCGAAGGAGATATTGAGGATTACAGGGACATGCAGGGGTATATCGTTGTCTCCGATGGCACGATCTCCAACCTCGATGGCAGTACCAGGCCAGGCATCAATGAATCTCTGCCCAGGGTGATGTTATCCGACCGGCCAAATGATAAACGGATCTATGGTGTCATCTCTCACATAGAGGAAGCCAATACCAGCGGCGATGGCAACTATCGTGAATATGCGCAGGGTGCTTTTGTGACGCTTGTGGAAAGAAAAGACGCGGAGGATTACCGGATTGTCATCAATTCGGCCGGCGAAGGCGGCATCTGGGTGAGCAACTATGGCGGGGCGATTGAAAACGGAGATTTATTGACCACCTCTCCCATCCCCGGTATCGGCATGAAGCAGGCAGATGATCTCCTCCGGAATTATACCGTGGCTAAAGTGGTGATGGACTGTGACTTCGATCTCCATTCCAGGGACTACATCTGTAAAGAAGTGCAGCACGAGGGGAAAACGTATCGCATGGCTTTCCTGGCGTGCGTGTACCAGCTCTAGGCGATACAGAACTTAAGATGGATCCAAACTCCTTCACGAAGATTGGTTTCCGTTTCAGCAAACAGAAGGCAAGGGTTTCAACAGCATTGCCTTCTCTTCGCTCGATGGATTTGATTTCCGCTATTTGGTAAATAAATTAAGTCTTAGCTATGCTTATAGCCTGACCATTCTTTTTGTGACCGAATTTCCATTCTTTTCCAATTTTATCAGATAAAGACCCGGCGGTTCATTCATATTCAACGCTGTTTTTCCCCATCCATTCAACGTTAACTTCTGCACCGTTTGTCCCTTTGCATTGATAATGGTAAGCGTGCCATCAGCCCATTTGAAATCCGTTTCAAGTATCATCACCCCGTTCGACGGATTTGGATAACAGCGGACTTCCGAAGCATTGTCAGGATCTTCTGTGGCCACAATCATGACGACAGCACATTCCGATGTATCCGAGCATCCATTCGCACTGAGGATCACCGCATATGAACCACTGACCTCCGGAGTAAAGGATTGACTTGTTGCTCCCGGAATAGATTGATATCCATTATCGCAATTCACCCATTGATACCCTACCCCTTCCATTTCTGCCTGCAACGTCGTTCCTTCAAGGGAAATATGCACTGTAGTATTGAAGTCGGGAATCGTCAATACAATGGTCATGAGACTATCGCATCCGGCCGCGTTCGGAATCACATCTGAATACACTCCCGAAACTGTCCAGGTAAAATCTCCACTTGGCGAAGTATATGGCGCACAGGACGTCACTTCGGTTTGTGAGGCTGTGGACTGAAAGAGATCAAGCTGAACGGTGATCACACTGTCGCAACCTGCCGCATTGGGCACCACTGAAATATAAGTACCTGGAGCGGTCACGACCTCACCATCCGGAAGCGTATAGGCATCACATGCAGTGGCGGACATTGTTGCAGATGTGCTATGGAGGATCGTCAGATTGATCGTGATGACGCTATCACATCCCTGCGCATTTGGAATGATGTCCTGGTATATGCCTGACTCCGTCCAAACAAGACCACCACCGGGAGACGTAAGACTGTCACACGCGCTTTCCACGATTTCAACAGCACTGCTAAATAAAATAGTGAGGTCTATCGTGATCACACTATCACAACCAAGCGCATTGGGAAGTGTATCCTGATAAATTCCGGATGAGGTCCAGATCTCACTTCCATCCGGCGATACATACGCGTCACATGCCGTAGCCTGAAATGAAAACGCACTGCTCTGATTGACGGTCAACTGCACGGTGATGATACTGTCGCAGCCTTCGGCATTCGGAATCGTATCTGTGTAGGTCCCTGATTGCGTCCATATTTCCAATCCATCCGGAGAGGTATACTGATCGCAAACAATGGGAGAAATAGTGGATGAAGTGGATTGACATAGGTTGGTCAACGATACAACGAATACATCCAACTCGCCCACATCCGTCAGGTTTAGCACTCCACTGCCCGGATCAAAATCCCCTGTGCCGGAGAAATAACCTATGGCATACACATCCCCGAGCGGATGGAGCGCCATGCGCTGAGAGCGAATATCCTCCGGACCACCCATGCGGGCATGCCAGAGGTGATTACCTCCCGGATTCAATTTCATCACAAACGCATCAAGACCACCCATGCTTGTAACGGATTCGGTACCCGGGCCCGGATCAAAATCCATGGTGCCGGAAAAATAACCGGAGAGATAAACATTACCCGTCGTATCCGTGACCATCGAGTGTGACTTCTGCAGCATATTGCCGCCAACTTGTTTTACCCAAACCAGGTTTCCATCCCCGTCCAGTTTTTGAATATAAATATCCTCTTCCCCTGCTGATGTCAGCGACTGTGTATTTGGCCCCGGGTCAAAGTCAACGGTCTGCTGAAAAAAACCTGTGGTGTACATATATCCATCAGGATGTGAGGTGATGGCAAGCCCCTCATCATCAGCGTCTGATCCAAACCTATGTGCCCAAACATAATTGCCTGAAGCATCAAGCTTTAAAATAAAAATATCATCGCCTCCTACTGAAATCAGATTGTTGGTACCTCCTCCCGGATTAAAATCCACGATGCCCTCAAACCGACCGGTCATCAGGATATTATTATCCTTATCAATGGCGAGGCCACGGGAAACGTCATCACCCCCGCCGCCAAATCGTTTAGCCCAAACTAATTGTCCCGCATCATTTAATTTGTATATCCCTATATCAAATCCACCCTGGGCAAAGAGATTGAGTGTTCCAACCCCGGGGTCAAAATCTGCAGTTCCTGAAAACTGCCCTGTCAGCACAATATTGCCTGTGCTATCCAGCGCGATTCCCCGATGCTGGTCAAAGTCCGTTCCTCCAATGCGACGGGCCCATTGAAAAACTCCATCGAGATCAAACTTCGCCACATACATATCATAGGAACCTGCGGCGGTGAGATTGGTGGTCCCCGGTCCGGGATCAAAATCAGATGTGCCATTGAAATATCCGATCACATAGAGGCTGCCATCTCCATCTGTCATCAGGGCTTCAGCATAATCCTCCGTCGTGCCTCCAAACCGGATGGCCCATACAAACTGACCGCTGGAGTTGAGTTTGGAAATAAACACATCAGCATCGCCAGTAGAGGTCAGATTGGCTGTGCCGGAACCGGGATTAAAATCAGAGGTACCTTCAAAGGAACCTGAAGTGTAGACATTGCCCATTTGATCCGTGGCCACCGCATAGGCCTGATCAAAACTGGATCCTCCAAGGCGTGCGGCCCAATTGAGATCCTGGCC
>CAZYHJ010000031.1:8368-17954 GCA_964646645.1 uncultured Saprospiraceae bacterium
AGGCCTGATCAAAACTGGATCCTCCAAGGCGTGCGGCCCAATTGAGATCCTGGCCGATACCACTTAAGTAAAACGTGGTCACTAAAAAAGCAAAGGAGAAGAACTTTTTCATACAGCGTAATTTGGGTGATAAAGAGATGGTAAGGGTTTATCTTCTAAAGTTATAATTAATTCCCCTGAATTAACCAACACCGGGCACGAATCCCTATCTCGTGGTACTTCAAAAAACCGGCGCTGATTCGCCAATTTTATGAGGTTTCATTTAGGGAAGGAGTGGCTTTCAGTTGCTTACGCAGCATCGTTTACAGCTATTTTACCTGAATCTTACGGTTCCTGGAGCCTTGTCTTCGCCTGATCAGATACCGGGTATTGAATACTTGTTTATTTTCACGTCTCTGTTTTTAGGAGGAGTCAGGAGTCAGGAGTCAGGAGTCAGGAGTCAGGAGTCAGGAGTCAGGAGTCAGGAGACAGATGAATTAAAAACTCACAACTCACAACTAACCACTCACGACTGACGACTCACGATTCACGATTTACAACTCACAAATCACATCATCACCAAATCACTAAATCACTCCATCACTAAATCACTCCATCACAAACTATGAACAAGCTCATACTATCCATTGACATCAACGCCACCAGGGAGGCCGTTTGGAACGCCATCACCGGAGATACATCTTATCGCCGCTGGACCAGCGTATTTAGTGAAGGTTCTCACTTTGTGGGCGGCTGGAATACCGGAGACTCGATCCACTTTCTCGGCCCCAATGAGGACGGCATCATGGAGGGCATGGCCTCCCAGATCGCGGAGAGCATCGAACCCGAACTGATCATCATCCGCCACCTGGGCCTGGTGAAAGGCAATGTAGTCGATACCACCAGCGACAAAGTCAAGGATTGGGCCATGGCGACCGAAACCTATAAGCTCGAAAAACTGTCCGACCATAAGACCCGCTTCCATCTTGACCTGGACATCCAGGCCGAATACCAGGATATGATGGAAGGCCTCTGGGTCAAAGCCATGGCCATGCTCAAAGACATCTGCGAAGAAAATCCAAATGCCCCGAGGAGGATCACGGTGGCCACCATCGTCAAGGCAGAAGAAGGAAAAGTCTGGACCTACTATACCGAACCCGACCACATTAAAAAATGGAATGCCGCCTCCGATGACTGGCATTGCCCCTCCGCCGAAAATGACGTCCGTATCGGTGGCCGCTTCAAATATAAAATGGCCGCGAGAGATGGCTCCGTATCATTTGACTTCGCCGGCAAGTACACCGATCTCCACTACGGCCACAGCTTCAGTTACGTCCTCGATGACAACCGCACCGTGGATGTCGTCTTCAGCTACCAGGCCGAAAAGATGTGCGTCATCGTCAACTTCGAAACCGAATCTCAAAACAGCCCTGAATTACAGCGTACAGGCTGGCAGGCGATTTTGGATCGGTTTAAGGAGTATGTGGAGAAACATTGAGCAGAGGGCAGAGGGCAATTGGCAGAGAACAATAGGCAATTCGAAGCGTAGCGAAGATCCCGCTGTGCTGCGCAGCCACGGAGCGGGAAGGCAATTTGAAGGAACATACCAGTCTCTCACCGTTTGTGGCGGGAATTAACTCTTAATTTCATTTAATACATCGCAATTCTGTTTCCAATTGGGTTCCCCCTTCAGGGGGCGGAGGGGGCCAACGGGGCAAGGGAGCCGCCGGGACAAGAAAGCCAAACAGATTGCCTTTTACCTCCCGTTCAAACGGCGAAGATGATTTTTATTACAACCGTGTTCTTATGACTTTGCGCACGCGAGCGTATATCCCCTCAGAAGGGGATCGTCCGATGCAATTGGGCGAGGAGTTATAATTCTACGCCCAACTGGCATTACTGTATCTACTTGAAGTCCCCTTTAGGGGATTTAGGGGCCAGCGCACCTTTCCCTTTCCAGCCTTATCTTTACGATGCACCGCGCATGAACGGTTTCCCTTAAACTACATTTCAGGGAGACGGTACATGATGGACGGTAGGATAAGACAACACTGTGCAAGCCAAAAAATCTCTGACACGCATCCTCAAGGTCCTGGGAAAAGCGGTGGTCGGCTTGGTAATATTGATGCTGCTTTTGATCCTGCTGATGCACGTACCGGCAGTGCAGCAAAGTATCACACGCAAAGTGTCTGGGTACCTTTCCACAAAATTGAAATCGAAGGTGGAGATCGAAGAGATGCGGTTTTCGATCCTCGGCCATGTGAGTGTCAAAGAGCTTAGGTTAGAGGATCCGTTACAGCAGGAAATTCTTTCTATAGGTGAAGTCAAACTGGATGTGCCACCGCGCGAATGGCTGTCCGGCAAAATGATCTTTAATGAAGTGCTGCTCAGCGATGTTCGGGCCAACCTGACACAAGATGCGGAGGGATTGAATATTGATTTTATCCTGAATGCTTTTGGTTCCCCTACTCCATCTGATACTACGCCAACTGATCTGCGGCTTCAGTTCAGGCAGGTGACATTGAAGAATGTTGATTTTCGATACCAGTCTGTTTCGGATAGTATGGACATGCAGGTCGTATGGCAAGAGGCCTTGATCCAGGATGCCCTCTATGCTACACAAGCCAATGCCATCGATGCCTCCCTACTCCGCATTGCGCAACCAAAGATTGTTTTGGTGCAACCATCAACTACATCTTCTGCTCCTGATATGACCTCTCCATCTTTACAGGCATTTCAACCTGATTTTGGAATAGGTATTGGCCTGCAGTTGGATTCGATGATGATCGTGGATGGCGTCTTTGAAAATCATGCGGATACTGTTTTCACGCCAACGACATTTGATCCGAACCACCTCCTCCTGGATCGCATCCAAATGGTATTGGCCAATGCGATGATGCAGGAAGATACACTCTCGGTCGAGGTACAACAGGTACATGCCCATCTGCAAGGCGTGGATACGATGCAAATGCAGGCGATGGTACAAATGAACAAGAACACATTGGTACTGGATGATGTGTTCATGTCTTCATCGTCGTTGCAACTCGAAGGCGATACTAAGGCGTGGCTAACGCAACATCTGCAGACCACCAATATCAATGCCGCGCTGGACCTGACAGGAAAATTCAATACCACGTTGCTCGACCACTTCAAGTCCATGCCGGGATACACCTATGTGCGGCCATGGGGAGAGACAGCGATCAAGGTCAAAGGCGAATACATCAATACCAAAGGGACACTGCGTCTGCTGGATATCCGCACTCCGGATAGCCATGTTCATGCGGAAGGCACAATCCACCGTCTTGAAGATCTGCAACACCTTTCGTGGGAAAACCTGCGGATCAATGCTGTTGTTGGGTCGGATTTTAAACGCACGATCAATGCAATTGCAGGAGAAATAGCATTGCCACCTTCCATCTATGTTGATGCTCAATCAACCGGAAACATTGAAAAACTATATGGGAATATCGACGTCCAAACCTCATGGGGTACGATGGCCGCCGATGGATCACTGTCTGTCCTGAATGGCATGTATGGACTGGATTTGAATGTAACTGGCCAGCGGATTCAACCCGGCCGGTGGACCGATCTCCCATGGCTGGGCCCTGTGGATGCCACGATGACCGTCAAGGGTACTGCAGGAAGAAACCAGGATTTGAAAATCAGCGGCATGATCCATAGTCTGGAGGCGATGCAGCAACCCGTACATGATATAGCCTTCGAAAGCCAGGTGGAGCAGGGCTGGATGAGATTACATGCCGATGTGAAGGATCCTGCCTTTAAAACCACTGTGGATGCTGAAGTTGTTTCCGAACACGGAGCAGTGATTGAAGCCAACATCAAGATGGATCAGGTACAAGCAGGCAGGTTTATCCCTGCTGATTCTTCCCTTGTAGTGAGTGGCCAGTTTTTTGCCTTGATCGAACCAGATGAATCATCCCTTCTTTTAATAGCTGCAGGAGAGAACGTCGTCCTCACCAATGCAACCGATACATACGCGATTGACTCCTTTGATTTAGATGCATTTCTTTATGATGATACTATCAATTCGATTTCGTACACCGCTCCGGATGCATCTGTCAAAGTGAAAGCGAAATTCAATTTAATGGAGACCGAGGAACTCATTCATTCCTTGTCATCGCATTTACTTTCATCTCCTGATAGTCTTTTCGAACCTGGAGGCACTAAAGAACTTACCCTGTCTTTAAATATCCGGGATGATCAACTCATCCGGCTGTTCGGAATAAACACGGATACCTTTTCAACAATCAATATTGAAGGCTATTGGAGTGAACCTTCACGCATCCTGGATCTTGAGGTGCGAAGTCAAGCCCTTGGCTTATATAATGTCCGACTGAATTCGATGGAGATTCAAATGAATGTAACCGAGAACCAGTTGACCGCTTCAGGCCATTTAAATCAACTGTCCTATAATACTGCTGCAATCGGTGACCTCAGGCTAAACATAGAAACGGAGGCCGATACGATTTTCTCCAGTTTATCCATCCAAAAGGATAGCACCATTTGGCTTGACTTCATCAGTCATTTAGTGAACGGCGATGACCAATTTAGTTTTTACCCGGACCAGTTGCGCCTGCTCAAAAACGAATATGCTTTTCCCGGCGGATCCCCCATCACCTGGCAGGATGGCCGTCCTGGTTTCGATGATTTCCGTATCGAACGAGACAGTATGCAGATCCGACTTGACGGCCATAAAGGGAACTATCATGCAGCACTCCGTCACCTGGATCTCCGGCCACTCAATGCCTTTATTCCTGCTGAGGATGACATCATCGATCACGGCATGCTGAGCATGGTCCTCAGATATGAACAGGGTATACAACTCAATCTGGATGCACACATTGACAGCCTGATTCTTTACGATTCAGCACCTCTAAAATTTTCAATGACGGCCCATACGGAAGACCAGGAAGTCCCTTTTCAACTCTCGGTAAAGAGTGGATCAGACCAGTTGACGCTCGATGGCCGGTATGCGTATGAAGATAAAAATGTAAAGGCCAACGCTACACTGGACATTTCTGATCCCCAGCAATACAGTTATCTGTTTTCATCCTATATCCAAAATCCAAAGGGCGCCATCACAGCCGAGGCAACGATCAACGGATATATACTAGATCCGAAAATTGATGGACATATCAGGTTTAAGGAAACCAGTTTTGAAACACCTGGAATAAAAATGCGGTTCCTGATCCGGGATGAGGATGTTGCGTTTACAGATTCCTCACTCTTCCTGAAGGATTTTACGTTGCTGGATGAGACGCTCCGACCCTTGAATATCAATGGTCAATTGACCATGCCTGACCATAAGCCTTATGCTTATGATTTTCAATTGGAAACTGACCGCTATACCCTGCTCAACACCAAAGAAGGGTCGGATGATTTCCTCAGTGGCAGGTTGATTGTTTCGACCAAAACAAGATTGTCCGGCACAGAAGATGACACGTACATTCAGTCCAATCTGCACATCGATGACAGCACATCTCTCGTATACATGTTACCAACGGATGATGATGGACTGACGGACATCGAAGGCATCGTGGAATTTGTAGCTCCTGAACGCCTGGAAGATTCCACCCTACTGTCCACAAAAGCTTCTGTATACGATTCCTTGCTGGCTACCCTGCCACAATTCAATCTCACATCGTCTATCATCATTGAGGATCAGGCACGACTCAAGATCATCATTGATTCAGATTCCGGAGACTACATCGAATCGATCGGAGGAGGAAAAATGGATATGGAATATGACCGAACAGGCAATCTCCATCTGGCCGGAAACTATACGATACAAAGTGGCGTGTACCGCTTGTCGTTTTATGGCCTGGTCAAACGAAATTTCAATCTGGTGCAGGGATCGTCTATTGACTGGAGTGGCAATCCGAGAACCGGTGATCTTGACATCAAAGCCGTGCACACGGTGCAATCCAATTCGATTGGCTTGATCGGCAATGAGATCAGTGAGAATGAAAAATCAATCTACAAGCGTTCGCTGGATTACGAGATCGGGATCAACATCAATGGCACGCTGGAAAAACCCAATGTATTCTTTACACTTGATCTTCCCGCGGCAGACAAAGCCAACTACCCTGTACTGGCCAATAAACTGGACCGCCTCAGGCAACCTGAGTTTCAATCCGAACTCAACAAACAAGTATTCGGACTTCTTGCGCTTGGAGGCTTCCTGCCTGAATCGAGTACCGCCGATGTGAGTTCTACCCAGATCGCGACTACCGCACTATACAACAGTGTCAACAGTGTATTGACCGCGCAACTCAATCGTTTTGCGGGTCAGTATCTCAAAGGCGTCAATATCGATGTAGGGCTACAATCGTATAGTGACTACTCTACCGCTGGCGGCAAGACGCAAACGGCGATGGACTTCAGAGTGAGTAAAAGCATCCTGGATGACCGCTTATCCTTTGAAGTGGGTGGTGACTTTGACATCAATACGGAACAATCCGGTTCCAACACCGGTGACAATTACCGTGGAGACGTAGCGATCATCTATGACCTGACCGGCAATGGGGACAAACAACTCAAGCTCTTTAACAATGAATCGTATGACATCGTCTATCAGGAAATCCGGAATACAGGTATCTCACTGATCTTCATCCGCGAGTTTAATAAAGGGGAACGCAAAAGCAAGAAGAAGAAATGACGCGGTCCCTTCTCCATATAACCTTGCTGTGTGCCGGCCTCCTTTTAGCAGGATGTACGGGGATGAAAAACATCTCGCCATCTGACCCGTTGCTGGTCGGAAATACCATAGCCTATGCGGACCATCATCCGTTCAGGAAAACACTTGATCCGCTGATCAAAAGCGCTATCAAACCTGAGCCCAATGGCAAGTTGTTCTGGATGCGTCCTGCATTGGCCCGATACAATATGTTGTCTGACTCGGCGAAAACGAAAAAATTCTGGCGCAAGAAAGTGGCTCCACCTGTATTGCTCTCGCAGGCTGATGCCAATAAAGTAGCGGCATCGATGGAGGATAAACTTTTCCATCAGGGATATTTTCACAATGGTGTAGACGTGGATACCCTTAGATCCGGAAAACGCAAAGTAAAACTCAACTACACCATTACGCTGCATCAGCCCTATACGATTGCGGATGTCACCTATCCGGACCCCATCAATGATCTCACGCAAAAAATAAATGAGGCTGGTAAAGAAAGTAAACTTTATTCCGGCGACATATATACACTGGATGCGGTCAAGCAGGAAAGAATACATATAGACCGTGCATTGAAAGAAGCAGGATACATCTATTTCAGTCCTGATTTTCTATTGATGCGGGCAGACACGCTTAGTGGGGACCATGAGGTCCGCATTCATGTGACGCTAAAACCAGAAACACCTCCGGAGTCAAGAGTGGCTTATACGATCCGAAAGGTTTTCATACATGATGACAACACGCCTTCAACTGCGGTGACCGATACGATACAACTGGATTCTATTTACCTGATCTCTGCCACCGGAGCCCTGAAATTTTCTGTGCTGGACCAGGGCATTTTCCTCCGACCTGGTCAACACTATGCCATCTCTGATTATATGCATACCGTCAGGGCATTGGGGAGTCTCCCGCTGATCCGGAACGTCAATATTAAATTTTTACCTGTAGAAGGATCAGACCAACTGGATGTGATCATCTTCCTTGCTCAACGAAAACGTTTTGCCTATACGGCTGAATTCAATACGCTGTTTCGGTCCACCAATTACTTTGGGCCGGGTGTCATTTTTAGTTATGAGGACCGCAATGCCAACAAGGGAGCAGAATTGCTCAAACTCAATTTGCGGGGATCCTTTGAAATGCAGATTGTGGATGGAGAGATCAATCCGGCGTATCAATTGGGTGTCGGCATTGATTATACGCTGCCGCGATTCTTTCCCGGTTTCTTGCTTCCATCAGCGCGAAAGAGTCTGCCCACCACTACGATTTCAGGCGGGTATAATTTATTCAACCGGCTTGACCTCTATCGATTAAACTCTTTCCAAACCAACCTGCGATACAGTTGGAGTAAAACCGATCGGATCGGTCATTCCTTTCACCCGATTGAAGTGACTTACACACGACTGCCGGAAGATTCCAAGTCAGAGGAATTCAATGACTACCTTGAAGAAAATCCCGGGGTGCGCAGAAGCTTTGACGAACAATTTATCCTGGGGATGGGCTATGAGTTTGCCTATCAATCGGCTCCCGGCAAGTCATCCGATTTCTTTTTCAGGGGTGGTTTGGATGTCGCAGGCAACCTGTTGGATGTTCTTTTTTCAGCCTCCAATGCCACGACGGATTCATTGGGGAGATATTCATTATTTGGCGTGCCATTTTCCCAATATCTCCGTCCGCGCATTGATGTGCGGCATGGCATCAAGTTTAATCCCCGATCGGGAATCGTCACACGGTTCAGTGCGGGCGTAGGTATCCCGCTTGGAAATTCAAGCATCCTGCCCTATATCAAGCAGTTTTATGTTGGGGGAACGAATAGTTTGAGATCTTTTATCGCGAGATCTGTGGGGCCTGGAAGTGAAGTGCCTCCGCAAGGATATAACGATGTCACCGGGGATATAAGACTTGAGGGCAACATTGAATATCGGTTTGAGCTTGCGGGCAGTCTGAAAGGGGCGCTGTTTGTGGATGCCGGAAACGTCTGGCTTTTCAATGAAGATCCGACGCGGCCCAATGGTGATTTTCACGTGAGTACCTTTCTGAATGAAATTGCGATGAGTACGGGATGGGGTTTGCGATGGGACTTTGACTTCCTGGTCGCCAGACTGGATTTTGCTTACACGCTCCGAACCCCTTACCTTGAGGAGGGGGAACGATGGACCAATGGGATAAAATTCTGGGATCCCGCAGTGAGTTTTGCGATTGGATATCCGTTTTAATTTGATTCCGCATTCCTTTGTGGATTACAATTCAATCCATTTGATGATTTTAAACGCATGAGAAACATGAATCAGAAAATGAAAACCTTCCTTTACCTGCTCTTGATGTTATGCCCTGTGCTTGTCATGGCTCAGCAGGATCAAAAGAAAAACGAAGAAGCAGTTAGGGCTGTGATCAACGCCTTCTTTGAGATTTTAGATTCAAAGGACACGGCTAAATATTCCACTTTAGTGCTTCCGGAAGGTCAGATCTGGCGATTAAAGATGGCCAATGAAGGCGTTAAGACTGACGTCAGAACCTTTGCCAAAGACAAATTAAATCTTGCTTCCATGAAGAGTACCATCCAGGAGCGTGCGTTGGCTTGGGACATTCAGATCCATGATCACATCGCGATGGCCTGGGTGCCTTATACGTTGGATGTGGACCATCAGTTTTCGCATTGCGGGATTGATGTGTTTACGCTGATGCTGACGGATGAGGGGTGGAAAATTGTGACGTTAGCTTATACGGTGGAGCCTGATGGATGTGGTGAGGTGGTTAAAAAGTGATGTTGTTTATGAGTTTATAAGTTTATGTGTTTATAAGTTTAAAAGGTTAGGAGATTAGGAGATTAGGAGATTAGGAGATTAGGAGATTAGGAGGTGAGGAGGTTTGTAGAGACGCGATTTATCGCGTCTTTGGTGGTGAGGGTGATTTATC
>CAZYHJ010000031.1:18054-29509 GCA_964646645.1 uncultured Saprospiraceae bacterium
GCGTCTTTGGTGGTGAGGGTGATTTAGATTTCTCAGACATTGTGAAACAGATTATGTATTACCGGGATGTAGAGACGCGATTTATCGCGTCTTTGGTGGTGAGGGTGATTTATCGCGTCTTTGGTGGTGAGGGTGATTTAGATTTCTCAGACATTGTGAAACAGATTATACATCACCAGGATGTAGAGACGCGATGAATCGCGTCTCTACATCCTGGTGATAGAACTGAATAAAAAGATTCGGCAATATGAAAGAAGAAATTCTATTTACAGAACGGCAGCATTTTCGGCAGATATGGTTATGGGTGTTGATGTTGGGGATTAACGGCATTTTCATTTATGGGATCATACAGCAGATTGGCTATGGTATTCCGTATGGAGATAAACCGGCATCAGATACGACGCTCATCGTGGCTTCTCTTTTCCTGATTGCCTTAACTGTTTCCCTGGCGATCATGCGGCTGGATACACGGATTACACGGGATGGTATTTATGTTCGGTTCTTTCCGATTCATCGTTCGTTCAGGTTTTATTCATGGCCTTCGCTTCGGTATTGTTATGTCAGAAAATATAATCCGATACTGGAGTATGGCGGATGGGGCCTGCGTGGGATGGGCGGTAACCGGGCATTAAATATGTCAGGCAACAAAGGAATTCAGCTGGTGACCATAGATGGACTAAAAATGCTCATCGGAACGCAAAAGGCAGATGAAGTGACACAGATATTACAGAAACATGGATGGTGGAATCAGCTTGTTTAGTAAAAATTTAACATTCGGTTTACAATATCCTGCCTGCATAAAATATGGTCATCCAGTCGGTCAACGAAGATTATTCCCAGCGGGTAAAGTAACTTTTGACAAGGACACGGGATGCACACGCGCGTCCAATGCCGGGCAGCGTAGGTTTATTCTTCGTATCTTGGATATCATATCCCCCTTTTTTATGAAAGCATTATGCTTTTGCCTCATTTTTCTTTGCCAGATTCATTTTGCCTATTCGCAGGAATGTACGCCGGATCCGACGATTTTAGAAGGAGAGGAACTCTTCCTGCCTGAGTTCTGGACGCCGGAAAATCAGGTTTTTAACTTTACTCCCGCATGCATCAATCAGCCTTATGTGCAAACACTGACCATTCACATTCCAGCTACAGTATTTGTACCCGGATTTGGTGATGTGGATGTGAATAATCTGTCCATTGCTACTACAGGTGGAATTCTTGGCTTGCCTTCAGGAATGACCTATTCCTGCAATCCACCCAACTGCGTTTTTGAAACTGAAACGCTAAGTTGTATCCGATTGGAAGGCACTCCGGATATCAGTAATGAAGCACCGGATACAGTGTCGTTAAGTATGCTTGGTATTTTAGATATTGGATTACCCGTCGCGATCACGATTCCCGGCACACTGGAGCCTGGTTCGATGTGGCCGCTGATCCTCCGGACCGAAGAGGAATGCATCAATGCTACGGAGGAAGATTTCGCAACATCCATGGTGCAAATTGCACCTAATCCATTTTCATCAGAGGCCAATATCCTTCTTGAACTGGCCGATGAAGGGATGTATGACCTGACGATATGTAATTTACTTGGACAACCTGTGTTTGCCGATGCTGTGTGGTTTGAACAGGGATTAAATTCATTTTCATTAGATACGCATACACTGCAAACCGGTTGGTATAACATTGCGATCAAGCATGATCAGCTGCATGTGATTCGATATGGCTTGAAAGTAGAGTAACCTCAGGGTTAATACTCAGTCACACGGAGTCCAGGAGTCACTCAAAGACCATACTTAATTGTAACACCATACGTGCGAGGATCACCAAGCACTCCGGCGAAGTGTCCCGCATTGCCTGCACCTGGTAATAATTGCTCGAAATAATCCTGATCCAATAGATTACGCACCCAGACAAAAACCGACAATCCCTTTGTTGCCCTTAAACCCAATCGTGCATTGAGCAATGCATATCCATCCACTACGAGATAAGTGGAAGGGGATGGATTGGAGGAAAAGGATGATCGATAATAGGAATCCAATGCCAAAACCAATTGACCTTTCAAAGAGAACACCCTGGCATCATGTGCATATTCCGCTCCGAATGTCACAGCCCATTCCGAGATGCCTGGCAGTCTGCCTCCGGAAATATCTCTAAAGGTCGGTCCACCTGTTTCTTCCAACGGCGGTGGTGCGTTTGGAAATGAAATATATATGCCGTCCGTATACGCCAAAGCTCCATAAAGTGAAAAGTGGTCGTTGAGTCTGGCATTGGCATCGATTTCAATCCCACGAACACGAACTTCTTCAGCATTTGCTAGGTAACCTCGATTGACGGAGAGATCTGCTGTTTGGACCTGCGTCTGGTAATCCTTGATATTCGTATTGTAAAAAGTGACATTGAAAGTGGACATTGGGGTAGGCCTTGTCTTGAAGCCGAACTCAAAGTGAGTGGCATACTCCGGTTTGATCACGGCAAGTTCCAGAATCGGTTGTCCTGCAGCTGTGGGCAATCCGCCAAGATTGATCCCTACCGGTTTGTATCCGGTCGCAAAAGTGAAGTAGGCATTCAACCATTTGCGTACATCATAAGCCAGTGTTAACTGACCGGAGAGATTGGTGTTATCAACATCCGCATTGAAGGCCTGGTCGCTGTATACTGAACGCTTGATCGCCAGGAGGGCCGGATCCGTCGTTTCCAATCCACCATACGTAACCCTGTTGAACTCGACTTCCTTGTGATCATAGTTGAGTCGAAATCCCGGCAAGACACGCAAACCCTTGAAGATTTCCCAATCCGCCTGAGCAAAAATGGCGCTACTCAATGTATTGAGCGATGAGGTGGTGCGTATACCATATCCATCCAGCAATCCGGGAGTTTGCCATAAGTCACTGGTTGTATTCTGAGAAAAGCGCCATTGTGCAGATCCGCTTTCTTCGGAATGATAAGGATTGGTTTCAAGTTGCTGTCCAAACAAAAACAATCCCACTACTCCACTTAGTCGCTCGGAGATGGTTCCTGCGTATCTGAATTCCTGTGAGTATTGGTTGTGCACCGATGGGGCCTGTGACAATGTCAAGACGGGCAGTCCTGTAAAATCGCGATCGTTGGAGGGTCCCCACTTCCAATATCTCCAGGCGGTCGTTGACGTTAAGGTTCCGGCTCCGATTTCATGATCGACGTTAAGTGAAACACCTCCAAAATCCTGGTTGGATTTCCATGGTGTATCATGGTCAATCTCCCGATCAAAGGGATCACGATTGGGTACTTCGTATTCCAGATCATCAATGATCTGTTCAAACTGCCGGTATTCTGCCCGCAATGTAGGAGCTACGCCGGCAAAGACCTGCGCATAACCATTGGGACGCTGGCGTGTGAAATCGCCCGCCAGAATCACTTCCGTTTTTTCTCCTGGTTTGTATAAGAGTTGTCCGCGTAAACCAAGATTACTCAGGCTATTGACTTTTTCATCGGTCCTTGTATTGTATATCGTTCCTTCACGTGTCGTGCCTGAAAAAGATAATCGGCCAGCCAGTTTTTTTCCCAATGGGCCTGTGACAGATGCCTTGCCTTGTAAGTAATAAAAATTACCAAGAGATAATTCGAGGTTTGCATCTGGTGTAAAGGAAGGTTTTCTTGTACTAATATTAAATGCTCCTGCAACGGTGTTCTTGCCAAACAACGTACCCTGTGGTCCACGGAGTACTTCGATGCGTTCGACATCCAGAAAGTCAATGGTGGTGGCGGCAGTACGGACATAAAAAACACCATCCACATAAAATCCAACCCCCGGATCAATTCCATCGTTGGTCAGTCCAAAGGTTGTCCCTAAGCCCCGTATGCTCAAACCTGTGTTGCGTGGATTGGATGAATACATCTGAACCGATGGAATCAGTTCTTTTATACGGTTGACATTAAAGTTTCCGGATTCATCGATGACTTTTCCTTCCACTACTGAAATCGGGATGGGCACATCCTGGGCCTGTTCGCTTCTTCTGCGCGCCGTCACAAGTACTTCGAGAAACACATTGTCGTCCAGAAGCGTGATGATAAGTTCATCCGCTGGGATAGTCTGGAGCACCAGTTCCTGGGATTCGTATCCTACGGAAGTAAATTCAAGCGCAACAGGAAATGCCTGGCTGATCTTCAACTGGAAACGGCCATTCGTATCCGCCGCGGCGTAGAGCGAAGTGCCTTTGATCAGTACAGTAGCGCCGGGAACCGGAGCACCGTCTCTATCCCGGATGCTTCCATACACTTGAGATTGAGCTGAAAGGGATGCAAGCGGGAGCAGGATCATTGCCAGAAAGGAGATATATCGGTTCATCATGTTTCAAACTTAAGGCAAAATTAGTTATATTCTACTTATTTGGTAGTATTTATATAATATTTTACAATTTTCTGACATCCGAACCTGATTTTACGGTCATGGACTCGTGAAAACCCTTATCTTTCATTTAAACTTTGTTCTTATGGAAATCCCAACATCAAACCGATTGGCCAACCTGGCGATCCGCATTTTCTTTGCTGCGATGCTCAACCTTCTCCTCATGTCCATCACTGGCTATCTCACCCTGGATGTGCATGCCAATGGCAACAGCAGAATAGGAGCTGTACTCCTGAGCTTCTTCCTTCCGATGTTTTTAGTGTCCCGCACCATGACCATGTCTCCGCTGCAACGCTTACTTCGATTTGGTAGCGGATATGCTGTATACATTGTGCTGGCGCTGATCATCATCGGGCTGCCCATGACAATGGTTACATGGCTCGGACCATGTCTGTTATTGTCTCTGGTGACCTTGTATTACGGCGGATATTTGTTCCCGAAATCAACTACGTCTCCGGATTCATTTCATTCGATAGGATAATTGTTTCATTTGAAAAATGATGAGGCTATTCTCCCCCAGGGAATAGCTGAAGAGCTATTGAAATTTCCTATTTTGAAAGGGTATTTACATTGTCTCCAAAATCAGAAATGCATGATAGCTACCCTGCTTTGTGGCCCCTTTCTTTTAAAGCAAGTCTTTAAACTGGAAGACTGATGTCCATCACCTCCTTGTCCCTGCATCAGGTATTTACCCATTTAAAAAAGGAAGACCACTTTTATGATTAATGAAATGAATCTACATGTCATCTGCGGTACAATCCATGAATAATTGAAGGGAAAAACAAAATGAGCTTTACCTTCAAAAGAAAACATCTTATATTTCTCCTTCTCGCAGTCACGCTTACCGCTATTGTCATTATCGTTATGAAATCATCACCATCCGCCACAAGTGCCGACTCCTTCCTGAAGCAACTGATTTCAGACAGGAGAACCCCTTCCGTGCAGTATGCGTTCTTCAGTGAAGACACCTTATTATACTCGAATATGGCTGGTGTGGCTGATGTACGCCTTGGTCAACCGGCTGATGACCAGACAACATATCATATTTTCTCTGTCACCAAAACCTTTACCGCGCTGGCCGTGCTTCAATTGGCACAGCGCGGAGAAATTGACTTACATAAGCCGATCAAGGAATACCTTCCGCATTTTTCCTACGATGCTACCATCACGATTGAGCAACTGCTTACGCACACTGCAGGACTACCCAATCCCATACCGCTGAAATGGATTCACCTGATGGAAGAAGATCGTGAATTTGACCGTGATGCGTTTTTTGAGCACATCTTTAGTGAGCATCCGGAACTTGCCTTTCCACCTGGCACCAAATTTAAATACAGCAACCTTGGATATGTTTGGTTGGGTCAATTGATTGAACAGATTGCCAATCAATCGTTCGAGTCGTATATCGAAGAGCATATTCTATCTCCGGCAAATGTGAAGCACGGGGAATTGGGCTTTCAGATTGATCCTGCTCATCATGCGATCGGATATCATCCGTATTGGTCCGTCAGCAATGTGCTGCTTGGATTTCTTTTTGACAAATCGAAATACATGACCAATCGTGTTGGCCAATGGCAACCGTTCCGGTATTTTTACAACAATGGTGTGGCTTACGGCGGAATGACCGGCACACGAAACGGTCTCGTACACTATGGTCAGGCCTTATTGAAGGACAACAGTGTATTGCTTAATGATGCACTCAAGAAATACTTATATACCGGCAAAGTGATCAACGGTAAATCTACCGGGATGACGATGTCCTGGTTTACAGGCGAACTGAATGGCCATCGCTATATCGCGCATGCCGGTGGCGGTGGTGGGTATTATGTTGAACTCAGGTTGTATCCTGAATTGCATAAAGGAAGCGTGATCATGTTCAATCGATCCGGCATGACCGATCAGCGAATCCTGGATCAGATTGATCGGTATTTCCTGGAATAACCATCAATCAATGCGACATTTCACTAGCCTTGGATGCTGCGTTTTTCCAAATTCATCAACTCATCCTTTGTTTATGTCATTTCTCCTACGTATCCGATTGATTCTTGTCTGTCTTATCATCACGCCCTTGTTTTGTTACCTGGAATGGGGCGGTGGTCAATCGAGTTTTCTGTATGAAATTGAATGGAAACTGATCACGCTTAAGACAGGTGATGGCGGGACACTGACTCATCCCCTCGTTTTCTTACCGATGGCTGGCCAACTTCTTTTAATCATCAACTTATTTCGTCAAAAACCATCGCGAAAACTTGGTATCGCGGGCATCCTCCTCATCGCGCCGCTGGTCTTGATGATTCTGCTCAGTGGAGCATTCTCCGTCAATGCCAGGATTCTCCTATCCGTGATTCCATTCCTGGCGGCCTCCATTTGGTTTTGGAGAGCTTCAACACACATCACCTAGTATTGGAGGTTAGTATTGGCCAAATGAATGATCTGCTGCATTCCCATCACGGAACGTTACCTTTGCGGGCGTCATGAACGCCTTGCCCATAGAATTACTGACCAGTGTCCTGGTGATCAGCATACTCCATGCGATTCTTCCCAACCATTGGTTGCCAGTAGTGGCCCTGGCCCGTCAGCTGGGCTGGTCCGGGAGTAAAACGGCGTTTATCACGTCCATTGCCGCTGTGGCGCATTCGCTCAGCACGGTATTGATTGGGATGCTGGCGGCATATGGGGGTATGGCGCTTGGGGGCGTGGTGCCTTACTTCAAGTATATTGCCGCGGCGATCCTGATCGCCCTCGGGATCATCTTTATCTGGAGGCATCAGCATCACAAACATTTTCATCTGCGGGATCTCCACCTGGAACAACAAACAGGTATGGCCGGTGTGATTGGTGCGTTGTTATTGGCCATGTTTCTATCCCCATGTCTTGAGGTTGGGGCGCTCTTCCTTGTCGCCGGAGCGAGTGGCTGGGGCATGACCCTCTTTGTGGCCGCAGTGTATACGCTTACATCAGCGATCGGTATGACCCTGTTTGTATGGATGGCATTTCATGGATTAAAGAAGATGAACTGGCACCGGCTGGAGCACAACTCAGGGTTGGTATCCGGGAGTATCCTGATCATCACGGGTATTATTTTTATTTTTTCGCACGGGTAGATCACGCTCAATATTAACTGCTACTTGAGCTGAAATACGCTTCTCATGACGCTGCGCTCAAATGTAGAATTATTGTCATCTGAACGGAAGGAGTACCTTCCGTTAAAATAAATTGCGGACAAATTCAGGCAACTAAAATTTAATTTCCGGTATCTGCCTGTAAAACCTTCAATACATTGAAATCGCTCCTCATTTCTCTACTCCTGCTTTGTCAGGGAATTGTTGTCAATGGACAACCCTGGATGACCAGACCATACCTTAAGGAAAATCGGTCTCGTGCTACTGACCAGGTGGCCAATTTCTATGACATCCAAAAGGCGTTTCAACGATACGAAAAGAAAAAAAACCGATCATCAACGTTTAAAGATGATCCGCAAACCCTTCGTGATGAAGGGAAATTTCCAGGGTATGCTCAGTACAAGCGATGGGAAAACTATATGGAGCCGCGTGTGTATCCTTCAGGGGATATCACCCTGCCTTCGAGAAGGTATGATGAGTTTGAAAAATACAAGTCTTCTGCTGCATACACTTCGAGAAATACCTATGCCATACCCCAGGCCAATTGGAACATATTAGGGCCCACAGGCACAGTCACTAATGGCGATTATGGTGGCGCTGGACGTATTAATTTCTTAAGGTTTGATCCCACTAACAGCAATACCATGTGGACCGTTTCCCCGTTGGGAGGCGTATTAAAATCTAATGATGGTGGACTGAACTGGACCTCCAACACGGATCAGCTTCCATTAATCGGTTGTTCTGATATTGTCATCAATCCGCACAATACACAGGTGATGTATCTCGCCACCGGTGACGCTAATGGGATGGGTTCTGCACTCACCGTAGCTTCTATAGGCATATTAAAATCTACGGATGGTGGAAATACCTGGCCACCATCGAGCAACACGATGAACTGGGAGGTGAGTTGGGGCCGGAATATCTACAAGTTGCTCATTCATCCCACTCAGCCCGATACCGTATTTGCAGCAACAACAAATGGAATCTATAGAACGATCAATGCAGGTGCCACCTGGGTAAAAATGAATGATGGTCAGTTTACGGATATCGAATTCAAACCCGGAAATCCAAATATCATTTATGCTGTTGCAGGAGTAACATGGGGTGGAACGTTTTACAAATCAACCGATGGAGGTTTGACATTCAATGCAGTGACGAATGGTCTCCCATCCAGTAATGATGTGGCAAGACTGGAAATTGGAGTTACGGAAGCAGATAGTAATTATGTCTATGTGGTCGCGGTGAAGAAAAACACATTTGATTTTTATGGCTTCTATCGCTCCACGGATGGCGGCGATCAATTCACCCTTCAGGCCAATACACCTAATATACTATACGGACAAGCCGGATCACAAGCGTGGTATAACCTGGCGATGGCTGTTTCTCCAATGCATAAGGACACGATTCTCGTCGGGGCCACAAACATCTGGAGAAGTCTTGATGGTGGATTGACCTGGGCGAAACACACCAGTGAAAATGGTGGCTTCATTCCGTTCGTACATGCAGACCATCACGCCATTGCCTTTCAGCCCGGAACGGACTCAGTGTATTACTCCGGCAATGATGGCGGGTTATTTAAAACCACAAACTATGGCATCACCTGGACGCCAATGAATGAAGGGATGCAGATTGCCCAGATGTACAAATTCGGCGTATCTCCGCTGGATCCCAATACCATCCTCACCGGTCATCAGGATATGGCGACGCAAATGTATGATGGTTCGGAGTGGAGCATTTTTACACGCAATACCGGGGATGGAATGGAATGCATCTATGAATATGACAATGATACCATCCGCTACCTGGAATCTTATAGGGGGCGAATCATCGTGACCTACAATTCCTTTCCGCTGTACAATGTTGTGTGCACCTTCAATGGTACCGGTGTCAATGCGGCCGGTAGCTGGATCACTCCTTTTGTCATGCATCCCGATCATGATTCGACCTTGCTGGTTGGTAAAGCACAGGTTTGGCGCACCACCGATGGGGGCCAAACGTTTACGCAGGTGGGTGATGTGACAGGTGGCGCTACAAACCTTATCGCGCTCGCTTACAGCCGTTCAAATCCGGCTTATATCTACGCCGCTAAATCCAACAAGCTCTTTGTGTCTACGGACGGAAATACATTTACGGACAAAACCGGCACCCTTCCAGTTGGATCTGCCAGTATCACGGCCATCGTCGTGAGCAATACCAATCCCAAAAAAGTATGGGTCACTTTTTCGGGCTATTCCGCCAACAACAAGGTTTGGTTTTCAAATGATGCGGGGAATACATGGTCGAATTATTCAACAGGCCTGCCAAACCTTCCGGTAAATTGTATCGCATACCAGAAAGCGTCATTTGACGGACTCTATGTTGGGACGGATGTGGGTGTATACTTCAGAGATCAATCGCTGAATTCGTGGCAGCCTTATTTCACCGGTCTTCCCAATGTGGACGTACAAGAACTTGATATTGCCTATGGTATCGGAAAGATCAGAGCAGCCACTAATGGGCGCGGACTGTGGGAATCTGATACCGCGGTGCCCGTACCAACGCTTATCGCCTGGGAAGGACATCTTTCCTCCGCATGGAACGATCCGGGTAATTGGAACCCGAAGGCAGTGCCTACTGAAGAACAGGATGTGGTCATCCCTGATGTTGCTTCACCCCATTATGATCCTGTGGTGAATGAACCAGGCCTTTCCTGCAAGGCTTTGACGCTTCTGCCAGGAGCCAATATGACTGTACCGGAAGGTTATCAGTTCAGGACCAAAGGGAATTAGAGCGCAGGCACCTGTTCCATAGATATTCCTTTGACCTTTGCCTCAAATTGAGGCAGCATTACAATTTCCAATAAAGGGATACGTTGAATACAGCGGATCAACTCAATATCTATTTTAGCATTTGTTATGTGATCCGTCCAAACAAATTCAACCACTACATGTTACACCGGGTTTTCTTTATTTCCACTTCCGTAGTTCTCCTATGCCTCTTCTCTGCTTGCGGAACGAATCATATAAATGAATCCGTGCGCAAGAAAATAGGATTTGACCTGACTGCGATTGATACACAGGGACTACGAAACGGAGAAGTATCCATGGACTATGAGTTTTGTATCCCTGCCGATGAAATGGCTTTGAAAAAAGTGCAGGACATCGACGCCAAAGTGAGGCTGATGAAAACAAGTAAAGGGCGGATCGGATGCACTAAAGATCAATGGTTGTGTATCAGCAATACGCATGATCCCGCATGGAAAGAAAAACTGATGGCCATTGCTTCCCTCGAATTTGTGGAGCGGATTGAAGAGACGGTGTGGGAATAACGATGTAGAGACGCGATGAATCGCGTCTCTACATTTGAACCTCCTAACAAGACGCGATGAATCGCGTCTCTACATTTGAACCTCTTAAGGAGAATTCTTTACCTTACAGCTAAATCTGTGCTCAACCTACAACTCATGAAAAGCATCTTCACCCTCTCATTCTTCCTCAAAGTCATCGTGGCCTCGATCTTGTTGCAGACCCTTTACTTCAAATTTACTGCCGCGCCTGAAAGTGTGTATATCTTCTCAACGATTGGGATGGAACCTTGGGGACGCATAGGATCGGGGATTGTTGAACTGATTGCGGCTATTTTTCTATTAGCGAAACGAACAGCTTGGTTAGGGGCCCTGATGGCGCTTGGGGTGATTTGTGGGGCTATATTTTTTCACCTGACAAGCCTTGGGATAGAGGTGCAAGGAGATGGTGGATTTCTGTTTATCCTGGCTTGTGTGGTGTTTGTGTCCAGCCTGATTATTTTGTGGCAGGAGCGGGCGAATATTCCGGGGGTAGGATCAAAGAATAAGTAAAATCAATCACTCGAATAAATTACAAATTACGAATTACAAATTACGAATTACAAATTACAAATTACGAATTACAAATTACGAATTACAAATTACGAATTACAAATTACGAATTAC
>CAZYHJ010000031.1:29609-31616 GCA_964646645.1 uncultured Saprospiraceae bacterium
AATTACGAATTACAAATTACGAATTACAAATTACGAATTACAAATTACGAATTACGATTCACAACTCACGATTCACGACTGACGTCTCACGACTCACGACTGACGTCTCACGACTCACGATTCACAACTCACCATTCACTACCGACGTCTCACGATTCACAACTCACGACTTTTATAATGCTCACCATTCACAACTCACGACTCACGACTGACGACTGACGATTCACAACTCACTGCTCACCATTCACAACTCACAACTCACAACTCACTGCTCACAAAAAATAATTCTCGCGCAGAGACGCAAAGACGCAGTATCTTGATTCATCACCGCTCACCATTCACAGCTCACGACTGACGACTGACGACTGACGACTGACGATTCACAACTCACTACTCACCATTCACAACTCACAACTCACAATGAAATGATCTCATACGACAAAATATTCGAAAACAACGCCCAATGGATTGCTGATAAAAAAGCAGGGGATGTGGAATTCTTTGACAAACTGGCAAGGGAGCAAAATCCGGATTATCTGTACATCGGATGTAGTGACAGCCGGGTGACGGCGGAGGATATGATGGGGGCCAGCCCCGGCGAAGTATTCATCCACCGTAATATTGCTAATCTGGTGGTAAGCATTGATCTCAATGTGATGAGTGTGATCAACTATGCCGTGCGGCATCTCAAGGTGAAGCACATCATCGTGTGTGGTCATTATAATTGTGGAGGGGTCAAAGCAGCATTGACCCAGGCAGATCTCGGCATCCTCAATCCATGGCTCAGAAATATCCGGGATGTATTCCGGCTACATAAAGATGAACTCCATGCCATATCTGATCCTCAGAAGCAATTTGACCGGCTGGTTGAATTGAATGTCTATGAACAATGCCTTAATGTCATCAAGACCGCGGTGGTACAGCAACATTATGTGCAATCAGGATTTCCGGTCGTCCACGGCTGGGTGATGAATATCCGGAATGGGCAGCTGGTGGATCTGAAGATTGATTTTGAGAAGGAATTGAGGAATATACAGGAGATTTATAGGTTAGTGTGAGGGCATAGAGCAGAGCGGCATATCGTAGCGCAGCGAAGATCCCGCAGTGGTGCGCAGCCACTAGGCGGGAGGGCATAGAGCAGAGGGCAGAGGGTAAAGGAAGTCTATTTAGGCAAGTTAAAAACTTGCAGACGCATCCGATGCTTCGACAACTAAATGCTCCACCACGTGCTACAACTCAGCAACCACGTAGATATAATCTTCGGCGAACAGGGCAACAAAGTGGATTGGTCAGAAATACTGCGTCTCCAGTCTGACGTCGCATATCTGACGTTTGACGTCTTTCATCATACAATCTTTTCCTTCATCGCCTTTGACACCGCCTGGGAGAGAGAGACTACATGCAGCTTTTCGTAGATTTTCTTGATGTGGGTGCGGACGGTTTCGTAGCTGATAAAGAGCTGATCGGCAATCATTTTATAACTGAGGCCGTTGACGACGCAGGCGAGGACTTCCTTTTCGCGCTTGGTGAGTTGGTAATCCTGGGGTTCTTCCGGCTTTAGGATTTGCTGGACCTGTTGCATCCGGTTGAGCACCTTGCGGGCAATGGAAGGGGACATCGGACTGCCGCCAAACTGAAGTTCTTTGATGAAATCAATTAGCTTGGTGTTAAGGCTGTTCTTTAAGATATAGCCTGAAGCACCTGCACAAATGGAATCAAAGACGCGGTCATCATCTTCAAACACCGTCTGCATGAGGATCAGGATTTGAGGATAACGGCTCTTGATGGTTTTGACGGCTTCAATACCGGACATGCCCGGCATCTCGATATCCATCAGCACCACATCAGGTTCGCTGGCCTCCACATCCCTTAATGAATGGAGCACATTCGGATAAGAACCAACGACCTTAAACTCCTTCTCAGTGTTGAGCAACATGGAAATACTATCACGTATGTTCCGGTTGTCATCAAATATGGCGATCCGCAAACTCATTTGGGTAAAATTAC
>CAZYHJ010000032.1:0-30069 GCA_964646645.1 uncultured Saprospiraceae bacterium
TTATTGAAGAAGGATTGGTTGCGTCGCGTAAAACAATTTTCGCGCAACTATTTTGACGGGGATCTCAATACCACCATCTATTGTATGAAGGATGTGCATCTCTGGCACAAATGGGTCAAGATCAAGAGAGATTTCAAACTCGTTGATTTTGTCACCTTACTCAACGCTCCAGATTATCAGGATGTCACGAGCACCAGCGCTATTGCCTGCGCGGGCGGTGTTTGCGAAATCGTCTGATCAGATACGAATCTGCATATTGAAAAAGAGCCCGGGTTTTCCCTGGCTCTTTTTTTATCCCACCCGTTAAACCACCGGATCATAAGTGTTTTTATCTCTTCCTTCAGAACTTTAACACTTATTAGAATTAAAAAACGAATTACTTTTCCTATATTCGTTTTCTCTCACACATTATTCCCATTTATCATATCCCCTTTTGCGGCTTACCCCTGTAGGTTTAATTATTCATTTTTAAACTACCCGCATATGAAAACCAATGTTTTCCTTTTCACACTGCTTTGCGCAGGGATGATGCATCATCTTTCACTGCGCGCACAAATTTGCCAGGGCATCACTGCCGCTTCATACCCGGTGGCGTATACACAGCCTGACGGAAGTCAGCTCATGGTCCAGGGCATTGGCACAGGATATCTGCATTACATGCAGACCACAGATCAATACACGTTACTTGCCACACCGGAAGGTACATTGCAATATGCAGTACCGGATCGTGAAGGACGATTAACCCCGACCGGCGTCAAGGCCCATGATCCGGAACAACGGTCTTCGGCAGAACAAATATTTCTGACTACGATACAACCCAACCTGTTTGATGCCAAACACATCCGGGAAGAAAAAAAATTGCTGGCGATGGATCAGGAAATTCAACGAGCGGTCATGGCTGAATTTCCATCCACAGGTACACGACGCGTATTGGTGCTCCTGATCCAATATCCGGATCTCATGGCCACCAACACGCGCGACGAATTTGATGATATGATGAACGAGCCCAACTACAATTCTACAGGGAGTTTCAAAGACTTTTTCCTGGCCAGTTCGTTCAATCAACTGACATTAAACACCGATGTGTTTGGATGGTATACCGCGGCCAACAATTACACCTATTATGCGGATGATAATGGACGCATTGTAGCCAGGGAATTGGGCAGGGAAGCCATTGACGCTGCTGAAGCCGCAGGTGTTGATTTTTCACCTTACGACAATGACATGGATGGCAATCTGGATGGAATCATTTTTGTCCACGCAGGTCCGGGGGCCGAAGAAGGCAGTATCACCAATCTGTATATCTGGTCACATCGCAGCAGGCTGAGTCACGATGGTTATGATGTGACGTATGACGGCGTACATATTGATGATTACATGTTCAATCCTGAGCGACGCAACAGTAATACGCGCATGGTGGGCGTAGGCGTCTTTTGTCATGAGTTCGGTCATGGGTTGGGATTGCCTGATCTGTACGACACTGACGATTCTAACGGCGATTCAGAAGGCATAGGCTGGTGGGGCTTGATGGGTTCAGGCAACTGGGCCGGAGGAGAAGATTCGCCCACTAATTTTGGGGCCTGGTCAAAAATCAAGTTGGGATGGCAAACCGCAACGGATATCACCGGGCAGGTCAATGGTTTTCAATTATCTCCGGCCAGCCAGGTCAACAATGAGGTGTACCGGATCAGTACTCCCGATCCATTAGAGTACTTCCTGTTGGAAAACCGCCAAAATGTGGGGGTGGACATCGCCATCCCCGGTCATGGCATGATCATCTGGCACATTGATGATCATCTGTCCACGAACTCAGATGAAAATCACAAATGGGTCGATGTGGAGGAGGCTGAAGGATACAGTGATCTGGATAACAACATCAACAGGGGTGATGGTGGTGATCCTTTCCCTGGCACGAATAACAATAAGGTCTTTAATGATAGCAGCAATCCGAACAGCCAACGATACAACGGAGACAATACCGGAACAGATATTAATAACATCCGCGAGCAGGGGACACTTGTCCTTTTCAATATGGGTTGCGAACCAGCACAGGCGATTTGCAGGGCATTTCTCAATTTATATCTCGATGCCAATGGCAATGCCACGATTGGTGTCAGTGATGTAGATAATGGAAGCACATTTGATTGCGGATTTCTCAGCAGTTCCTTGTCCCAAACCATCTTTACATGCAGCGATCTCGGCTATAACGAAGTGACCCTGACCGTCTCCGATGTAAATGGAAATACAGATGAATGCTCGATCAATGTGTACGTCTATGATGCCCTTGGACCTGTACTGAATACCCCTGCGGATGTCGCGGTCCCTTGTTGGTATAGCCCCACCACACCGGATGCAACTGGTATGGCTACGGCTTCTGACAACTGTGATCCTTCACCCGCGATAACCTATTCGGATACTGCCTTAGCCTATGAGGATGGATCGGTGATGATCACCAGAACATGGACCGCCACGGATGCGGAAGGAAATGCAACAACGGGTCAACAAATCATAACGATACCACCGCCAATGAATGTTGACGCGGGAGAGGATCAGACGGTGTATGTTGATTTTGTTGGTATCGAAGGATATCCATACAGTGCGTGTGCCGATCTATCCACGCTTGCTGCAGGAGGTACCCCACCCTATACGTACGCATGGTCCGATGGTCAGACAGGGCAGGATATCACGGTATGTCCTGATGTATGCACAAAGTATTATGTCACCGTCACGGATGCCAATGGATGTACCCTCACGGACTCCCTTATCGTATATGCTATCATTGTGGAATGTATGAATGGCAATAATCAGAATCTGAAATACTTGCTGTGTCATAATGGAAAAACAATTTGCACATCATTCTTCTCCACGGAAACCCACCTCGCGCATGGTGATGGGCTCGGCGCATGTGGCGATATAGGGGATCAGGGGTGTGAGGATATCCTTCCGTTTGAAGGATTTCCTATTTCATTTCCGGGTTTGTCAGATGCAACTTTAGAAGAAGCAATCAGGATCGTCCCCAATCCAACTGCTGATTTTATTGAACTGCAGCTCCATGCGCCAAGTCATCTTATGGTTGACATTCATCTCTATGACCTGCAGGGCCGAATGCTTGAGTCATTTGGCGCTTATGATTTAACAGAAGGGTATCATGGTATTCCGCTTTCTGTTGAAACTTTAGCTCCGGGCAGCTATATGCTTCGGGTGACTGATCATGGTCTTTTTAATGAGATCAAACAAATGGTCATTGTGAGATAACAACACAGGAAGGAAATCAGACCATTAACCAATGCAACGCAAAAGTCCTGTCTATGTGACAGGGCTTTTGCATTTTGTCATGGTTTAATCCATTACGACGATTCTCTGTGTGCCTTTATGACCCTTTGATGTGGTCACGCTGAAGACGTATACTCCTGCTGGTAGATTCAGACTGAAAGCATCGCCGGACTCCCTATTTTCGTATTGATGGATCTTTTTACCCTGAGTATCAAAAACGACAAGGTCAAATACATTCTCAGCACTGGTAATTGTGATGATGTCTGTGGCAGGAAGTGGAAATACCTGAAATCCGGGTTCAGCTGCATCTTGATATACTGACGTGGTACAATCGAGTTTATTCAGATGATCCCATATTTCGATATTCAGCGTCACCGGCACTTCACTACCGTCGGGAGCATTTCCTATGCGGATCAGTACGAGATTTTGACTCGGGACGACATTGACGAATTGCCCATTTTTTCCAAGCGCCATGATCATATCGTCCGGTGCATTGGGTATAAGGCTGCCAGGCAACATAAACTGCAGGCCCGGAAGCATATAGGATGATTTTCCATTGAGCCACCACAAATAGCCATATGATTTATTCAGCGATTGTGATGTATTCACCATGTGGTTAAAATAAGCCGTGTCGTTCATGACTTGTGTTCCGTTCCAGTTGCCCCGATTGAGCATCCAGAGTCCGAACCGTGCCATACTGCGGGCCGTACTGAAAAAGACGTTGTTGTACCCTAATTGAATAAAGGCTCCATTGATGCCTGTTACCGGCCTGACCTTCTGGAAAATATATGTGTTGAGTGATTGGCCGGTAGCCGATTCGATCACACCATCCAACAAGGTGTAGGGTCCATTATGATAGGCCCATCGGGTACCCGCATCTGCTTTGTACACCAGGCAAGTGTCGAGGGTGCAATGGTTCTCTTCTACCCCATCATCCAGTCCAGTAGTCATGGTCAATTGATTCAGGATGGTGATCTTGTCTTCCTGTTCGGGTGTACAATCCGTCCATCCTTCACCCAGATACTCGTTGGTACGATCATCGATCGACAATAGTCCTTCCTGCTGCGCAATACCTACGATACATGCCGTAAGGCTTTTCCCCGCAGATGCCCAATACCAGAGACTGTCCTGGACAAAAGTGCCAAAATATTTTTCAAGCACAATTCGTCCATCCTTCAACACGATGAATGCTTTGGTATTTTGTTCTTCCAGAAACTGATACATACTATCGATCTCATCTTCGCACCAGCCTAGTTCTGCAGGATCCATTGTTTCCCAGGTGTTTCCATTGACAGGTGGAAAGTAGAGGGGTTGCGCTTTGGTCTTGCCACCAAGGGCGAAGACAAAACATAGAAGTAGTAAACTGATTCGCATAGTCATTGGACAACGAATATCGTGAATGGTTTAATGGGAAAATAAGGAATCAGGAGATAGGAGTCAGGAATCAGGAGTCAGGTGTCAGGAATCAGGGGACAGGAGTCAGATGCCAGATGCCAGATAGAAGACGCCAGATTTCAGATTAAAGATATAAGGAAAATAAAATGAGGGAGTGATGAAGGATTGGTAAAAAAATCCATCATCTCATAGCATCTTTCATCTTTTCAGAATATCACATCCTGACCTTATCGTCGCATCAATCCTTTACCACTTTAAACACTTGCATCCCCTTACCACTAATATCCAATTTCAGTACGTACATGCCAGAAGGTAAATCAGCAAAATTGATACTGATGGGAACCGGCAGCTGAGTGGACGGCATCACTGATCGGCCATGGATATCAAAGAGTGAAATCCTGGCCTCCGTGAACCTATCCAGCGTAGATTGGATCGACAGTTCATGATTGAAAGGATTAGGTGATACAAAATATGTATGACCATCCTTAGGCTCCTTATCTGAAGTATATGGGGCGATTTCTACCCAGTGACAAGTACTATCTGTCGCATACTGATTACTCACCGTCTGACAGACATAGTACATACCATAGTCAGGAAAAGTGTGAATCGGATGCACCACTTCACTCGTCTGTCCATCGCCAAAGTCCCAATGCCATGCAGTAGGTTCGTAAAAGGAAAGGTCAGTAAACCGGATCGAAAGGGGCTGTGTTACGATGTCTGGCTCCCAGCGCCATCTGGATTTTGCCAGGTTGTTTATACCCAGCGTATCGCAGGGGCTACCATCTAATGGACCAAGTCTAAAGTTCGGAATATTCGGGACCGTCCTGCCATTCCTAACGACCAGGCTGACATGATGCTGCAATAGTCGAATGTCCGCTGGATTTTCCTCATCTGGCCTGTCTATAACATGTAAATACTGACTACTACCAGCAACTGGAACAATATAAATGCGCCCGTCAGGTGTCTGCATCATGGGCCCAAATGATGTAGGCTCATGGCCTTCAGGCTCTAAAAATCCGTCATACTCACCTACCAACTGAGCCGATAAAAGTATACTAGTGGCATACATATCAATTCTCCAAAGTTGGGTTTGAAGAGCTGTGTAGTATAAATATCTTTCTGAAGGCGAGAACGCCACTCCCTGCCAGGCAGATCCATCTTCCATTTGGAGAGAGTCAATAAAATCTAACTTTCCTTCACACCTATTAAAATGAAAAAGTGTGAGTCTTTCCCCTTCTATTAGATCTCCTGTCTCCGTTCGAGCTAAGTAATTTCCATCCGGACTAAAAACAACCTGAGAGACATATCCATCATTAACTGAAAAGTCCAACACTCCATCATGGCTTAATTTTATCCCAGAAGGATCAGCTAAGAATACAAAATACTTTGGGGAGTCCATTTCAAAAGCGACAAGCCACCAGTCACGTCCATTTGCATGACGTGTTGCATTTATAGTACCGCTATACCACTGATGTTGCTCCATTAAAAGGGAATCCTTAAACAGTGGCCGATATGATCCATCTTCCAAAACTTCAATCTCTGCATATAACCATCTATCAACTTCATAAAAGCCATCCATTTTGGAAGCCGTGTGGTAGATAGCGTAATATGAATTTATATCTCCAGGAGAAGGAAGAATTACAGCTCCAGTTTGAAAATAAAACCCATATTGAATACTATACTCATCAAAATAACTAAAATCCCAATAGTTAGGTGACGGATCAATAGAAGCAATCGTATCAAGTACTGCCAGGTTAGGGTATCCTCGGATTTGCATTCCATTTGTCCAAAGTAAAGGCATGCCCTCAGAGTCACATATATTTGAACCGGTCTCGCGAAAGAACATAACTTCATTATAATCCCAATGAACCTGGAGATTTCCAGTCCGAAAATCCAGATCAACTATTGCAAAATCAGCATTGTTTGGGGTTCTCGTATAACCAATTTTCCAGGTATCCCCTTCCCGTTGGGCCTTGGCATGGTGACTGATCACCATGCCAAGGAATAAAATTATCATAGCCCGAAGTTTCATCATTGGAAAATGGTTTTACTCAATTGAGTGCTTTTAACAATAACGGAACCCATTGCCTGGTTTTGGTTTCTGGGTTGGGGTATTAATTATTCCAAATATATTTAATTTTTCCTCTGTCTGATCTTTTAATAATGAAATTGACGTCCATTTTACACAATAATTCTTCACTAAGGGCGCTTCTAATAACTACACAAAGAAGGGCACCAACTATTATAATGGACTTGCGATCAACATGGATAATTGATTTTAATTGGGTTATTACAGGAGCCCTGTATCTTGGCTTCACCCAATAGTTTTACCTCATAAGCCCATGGTTCTGTCACACTCACTTTGAGTAAACTTATAAACTCATAAACCTATGGTTCGACTCCCTCACAACAAGTATATATACAAACTCATAAACCTATAAACTTATAAACCAATAAGCTTCATAACCTTTATAAGCCCTATAAGCCTCACATACCTCCCGGATTATACTCCACCTCCATCGTCTTAAACTTTCCATACACAAACTCCCCTTCCGGATAATGCCAGATGGCTTCTCCATAATCGATGACTTGTTGTCCGCGAATTTCCCTGTAGGACATCACGGGAGTGGAGAAACGAAGCTTTCGCGGAGCATCACCTGATATGTCATACCTGTCATCGGAAATAAAATTGATCAGCCGGCCATCGGTATCAAAGGACAAGATGGCGGAAACAGGAATGTCATACACATGCATGGTTGCGCTCACTGTGTGGCTGTCTATTTCATGCCAGGTGATTCGGGGATCGATAAGGGTTGCCGGAGCCATCAGGCACATGTCATTGAAAAAGGGAGACGGCCTCAGGGCGAACGGCCCGGACAAATCCGATGAGATGAATCATACCGTGCAGGATGAGTATAGCGAGGACAACATATTTCATGCCCTCGAAATTAACATCCTTTATTTATTCAATGCTAACCCTTCGGATACCACCAGCCTCACAAGTTTTATTGCTTATTGACATTGGCTTGACTCCGTTGCGCGAATACCTGTTCTGCCATCGCCCTGGTGGCTAAAAGTTTTTGTTCCGCAATATCCGGACGTTTCACATACACGGTTTGTCCGTTTTCGATGTGGTAGACTTCAGGGTCAAAAGGTAAATAGGTATAAAAGGCCGCCAATAGCACCCGGTCCATTTCGAGGGTCTGATCCAGGGGAAGAATAACCTTCAAGACCATCTCATGATTGGCCTGATCCATATGATACAGGTTGATCAAATGCCAGATGGCCGGCTTAAGAATTTTACGCTGCAACAAAGCTTGTACAATATTCCAGGTATAGGTCTGCGGATATATCAATTTGCGGTAAGCCGAATCGGTAACGATGCGTCTGGTCTCATCATTAAAGAAAATGGAATCCCCAACCTGCTGGACACCATGTGTATACAGATCTTTGAGCCAGGCGGCGGCAGCGGCTTCCTGTGATGGTGTGAAACCGCTGCCCTGCTGGGCCTGACCACTCACGGAGGTCACCAAACAAATCCAGAAGATGATCAGGAAATATGTTTTAGCGTGATGCATGCGAATGGTCATGATGTTGGTTAATGAGATATTATTTCTGTGCCGCCATTTTCTTATCGCCGCCTTCCATCCGATCCATCAGCATGTCAACGCGGGATTCAAGTGTGGCCATGCGTGATGCAGATTCAGTGGCGACTTGCTGAATTCTGGCTTCCGATTCGGCCAATTTCTGCTCATAGTTTTTCAGTATCCGGAAATAATCGCCATTGTGCACACCTACCACAGTGTTCACCAGTTTAGGTCCGTCTCCTGATTTAGATTCCCATGAACGTCCTACCACAAAAGGCATATCCTCGTTGGTCAGTTTGTCTTGTGCTTTAGCCACACCATACCCAGGTACTTTCGTATCTGCGATGATATAGTCTCCGCTCTGTACCGGACCCATCACTTTAACAGGAATCTGGCCCATAAAGGCTACATTATTTCCAAGATGAGCTTCTGCTTTATCAGGCGCATTACCAAGTACGATCGGGAATGCTGACACGGCCATGACTTGTTCGGCACCAGATAGATCTTTAGTAATCTTTCCGCCTTTCACAGCAACAATGTCGCCTCTGGAAATCACCTCTGCGGGGTTTTTTCTTTCTAACCATTCAGCATAATCGCCATGACCGGAGGCATATTCAACACCAATCTCGTTGTAGCTGTCCGCCACGGTTGTGAACTCCTTTATTGCACTCAATGCGATATCAAGCGGATCGAGTGAAACGGTATTGGCGACAAAATTGACCAGGAAAACACCATCAAAATAATTTTCACCCCATTCTGTGACGGACATGGCTCGTACAGAACCTAGTTCCCGATTATCCTTGTCTTTAAAACTGAGAAATTGATTCTCCCTGGTAAGCGAATTATTGACATTGACAAATTCGATATTCAATGGTGTCAGTGCAGGCAACCAATCCGGACAAAAGTCGGTAGGAAACGCGAGATTAAATCCCGGAATCAGCGTAGTAGGATTATCAGGACGCCAATCGTCATTCAGTAGTGGATCTGCAAAAGAGTTAAAGGCATCAAAGATGATCACATCATTGACCCCGGGAAAATTGACCGGCAAACCCAGCGCTGAATTTAATTCCCCGGACAAGGTCTCCACCATGGCACAGGTTGAACCTGCCAGGTACGCCGGACCCACCAGCCCAAGCAGATCGGTAAATTCGAATGGCTCTCCCTCTATCCATCCCCGCACCGTAGCAATCTGTCCGTCAATAATATCAGCCTGGAAGTTAGGAACATTGGCATAGGCGCTGCCATCCCATGCCGGATGTGTTTTACCCAATTTGATCTCGAGGCCATCACCTGTACCGCTGTTTATGTTTTCAATCTTCGCCACAAATCCTGTGTTGTCCTCTCTGACACTGAGGTTACCTCCAATATTCAGGTTCTTGCCGATGCCTACTCCACCAGCGATAACCATAGCGCCGTTAGTGGTATTGGTTGACTCCGTATCATCATTGATCTGAAGGGATCCACTAAAGGTGGTCTCTCCGGCAAAGTTGGCCGATCCACCGACATGCAGATTTTTCGCGATGCCTACACCACCATCAACAATTAAGGCTCCGCTATTGATATCGTTAGCCTGTGCGGTATTGCTGATATTGGTGACACCTGCTACATCAAGCGTACTGGACAGTGTAGTAGCTTCGCCCACATTCAATCGACGGGCGATACCTACACCGCCATCCACACTCAGGGCACCGTTGCCTGCATGACTGGATTGCGTTGCATTGGAGATCGTGGTGATACCATCTACATTAAGAGTACTGTTGAGTTCCGTATGCTCGTCCACCTCCAGTGTACCCGTGAGATACGTTCTGCTCTGCTCCTCCACAGTAAAGTCTCCATAATTGATTGTTTCGCCTTGCTCAAAACTTGCGGGATGCGTACCTCCGGGCATTGCTGTGTTCAAATACACGTTTTTCCTGACGGTGAGATCATTTCCGACTTCGGTGCTTTGTCCGATGATGACATCCCCCTCGTCAAGCACTCTGATCCGCTCCTTGCTGTTGGTGACAATGACCAGATCGGCCATATCACCGGTACCAAGCACATCGCGACCAGGTACAGTATTGAAATTCGAAAGCAACGACCAGGTTTTTATATATGGGTCACCTGTACCTCCCCGCGTATCCCCGCCACCTGTAATTTCACTTGCAGTCGCTGCATGAAATGCATAGGGTACGGAAAGCATCTTGCTATCAGAGATCGTAATGAAATCCGTTTCATCATCTGCCTGAATAGCAATCTGCATCCAGATTTCCTTTTCACTCCAGGGCACATTCTTAAATTGGCCTCTGTTGGTCAAGCCCTCACCGATGGAGAGGGAGAATAAACCCAGCTCGTTGGTCATGACTTTGTGAATCTCTTCATACTCCACATCGCGTCTGACCGGATCACTATAGAGGGTTACTTTCAGTTGGATAAACTGATTGCCCATCACCTGGCCCTTTTCATCACGAGCCGCGGCCTGGTATTTCATTCCCTGAGGAACGCTCTGCCCGTAGCTGATGGATTGCAACAGGAACAGGCTAAGAAGGAGAGTAAATAACTTTTTCATTTTTGATGTGATTAAGAGGTTATGGTGTTCAGATTTTTGTGATTTTATAGATCGCTCGCATATCCTGTGAGGGCAGGATGATTTGTACAATAAATAATCCCATAGGATAGCCATGAATATCCAATTCCAGTGAGGGCGTTCCTGCAACAGCTTTTCCAGTGTAAAGCATGTTGCCATTGCTGTTCCAGACATTGATCTTCCATTCACCGGAACTTGCTTCTGGCAACTGGATGATCAATTGATCGGATGCAGGATTAGGGAAGACCGATATATCTTCCTTAGGTGAGCGCTCAGCATGATAAGATGTTGTCCCCGTTGTCTCATAGACCTTTTCGATCCTGATCATGGGTTGATGGAATCCCTCCGTAAAACTTTGCGGTCGACCGGTGTAGCTGGCTACAGCAATCTCACCCAGGGTCCAATCCATTTGCATATTGCCTATGGTTGCTGTGCCGCCGTCTACAGCCAGTAAGGCCGGTTGCAACTGCTGGGCGCTCACTGCATGGACGCCGAAACAGAACAATAAAAAAATGAGATAGTGTTTCATGACTATAAAATTTAAGTTGCGGTCATTACGATGAATGAAGTCAATTGCAAGACCCCTTGATCATTATGGAATCAAATGTATTCCCAAACTTTACTCGTTCATTTTTTTTAAATGAAAATCTCACGGATACTTAGTAAGCGGTCGTCCAACTGAGTAAAGCGAGGAATTTAGGTTAAGCAGACCATGCGGAAAGGGTTGGTATGGATCCTGTTGGCCCTTTGTCCCAGCCTACTTGAGATACCCGAAAAAGTTTAATTTTAAGGCTTATAACTGCCAGATCCCGCAATTGCATGAGCCATGCTGACCATATAGATTGGAAAGAGATCTTCTCCCCGTCTTCCATCCTCTTTACCCTGCTTGGGGTATTATGCCTGGCCTTTGCGCTCCATGTTTTCCTTTTGCCCAATCAATTTATCGACGGCGGGGTCACCGGTCTGTCCATCCTGGCAAGTAAAAAACTGCATATCCCCATCAGCATCCCGCTGATCCTGTTCAACCTTCCTTTTATTTATATCGGCTTTAAAAAAATCGGTAAAACATTTACCATTCAGACTACGCTATTAATCCTTTTACTGGCGCTGGCCATGCTTCTTCCTACAAAAATGGCATCACCTACCGGAGATCCACTACTGGTGGCCCTGTTTGGCGGCTTCTTTATCGGACTGGGGATTGGTTTTGCGATTAAGGCCGGCGGAGTGCTGGATGGCATGGAAGTGATTGCAGATTATACACATAAAAAATCAGGATTCTCGACCAGTGAAATCGTTATGTTGTTCAACACGATCCTCTTCCTCATCGCTGCCTTTGCGTTTGGTTGGGAAAAAGCGATGTATTCGATTGTAACGTATTTCACGGCCATGAAAATTTCGGATTATGTGGTAGATGGATTTGAGGAGTACACTGCTTTGACGGTCATCTCCGGCAAACATGAGTTGATTAAAACGCTGATCGTCAAAGATTTTAATAAAGCCATCTCCGTCTTTAAGGGAGAACGGGGATACCTGCCTTCGAGTTTTCATATTCATCATGACTGTGACATCATCATGACGATTGTGACGAGGCTGGAGATCCACAGGATCAGAACCGCAATCCTGGAAAAGGATCCCAATGCCTTTGTCTATATCCAGAGCATCAAGGAAGTGACGGGCGGAGTGATCAAACAAAAAGTCAAACACTGAGCACCAATGAGTATTTACCTCGACTTGTCTGAGGATGTTTTTACACTACTGAAATCAAACCTCCCCACCTATCTTACGTACCATTCCGTTGACCACACCCGGCATGTGATTGCCATGGCTGAATATTTCTGCAGGCAGGAAAACGTGGATGGGCACGATCTCTTTCTGGTCAAAACGGCAGCGCTGTTTCATGATATCGGATTCATCCGGCAGGCCCACAATCACGAGGAAATTGGGTGCACGATGGCCTCGGAAAGACTTGAAAAAGCCAAACTATCCTCATCGGATATTAAAACAATCTGTGGCATGATCATGGCCACCAAGATTCCGCAACATCCCAAAACCCATCTCGAACAAATCGTCGCCGACGCTGATCTTGAATATCTTGGTACAGATCAGTTTTATCCCGTAGGCCAGTTACTCTTCCAGGAATTCAGACACTACGATCCCCACCTGACCGAACAACGCTTCAATGAGATCCAGATCAATTTTATGCGCAGACATCACTACCACACCAACTATTGTAAAACGCATCGCGAGGCGGTGAAGCAGAAGCATATTGAGGAATTGCTGGCGCAGATGTGAAATCTGTGATCATTGATCGGTGATCAGTGATCGGAATAATGGCCCCTAAGCCTCGCATGACCCCCTACCCCCTGGAAGGGGGCGTCATAAGAACGTGTATTGAAATGTTGTGATTAGATTCAACGTATGTCCCCTGAGCTTGCTCTCTGCTCTATGCTCTCTGCCCTCTGCTCATTGCTTCACCAACGTCAGCACCTCGGACGTGCCCCCTCTGTTCATTTGGAAAACGAGACTGTCGGCAGTGAGTTTTTCAATCTTCACCATCATCTTGGTGCCGCCATCTGGTGTCGTATATAACTCATTGTTGCTGACAAAATAATCACCCTGCTCGACGGCCTCATTGTAGGTGTAAGTATACCGACCATCTGTTCCGAATGAAAAAGAAACCAGTGAGGCATCTATTGTGCCGGGCTGATTGACCATCACCCACTCCGCGCCTTTCCATTGACCATGGAGCAATTTCGTATCTGCAGTGGGACCGCATGACACTAAAAGGAGGATGAGTAAAAAGGCTATGCCTGAATAAATTTTCATGATGATGTATTTATAGCTTAATGACCATATTAACGCAGGAAGATCAGGATTTATTTATGATGATCACAACTGCAAAAAGTATCGCTGGCTGCTTTTTCGAAACATTCCTTTCCTTCCCTGTAAGAAAACCAGGCCAGACCAAGCGTACCTGCGGCATCGATCCAGGTGATCCCGGTCCATGCAAAAATACCACTTGACACCAGCAGTATGACCGACATGTACATACACACTTTAGTACATTGCGCATCGGCGAGAATTGCATCGGATTGCAACGCACGACCTGTGGTGGTCTTGCCATACACCAGGAAAAACATTACAAGGATGGAGACTGTAGATATGATCACGCCCCAAAAGGTGGTCACTGGTTTATGACCTGACCACAGGTTATACCCTGCAGAGATCACTAACCCAACGACCAACAAATAAAAAGCGACTCCTGTAATGCGTAATGCAAGTCGTTCGAACGGATCACGATTGGCAGCAGGGTTCAGTTGCATACGGATCACCATATGGGCGATACCAATACCCGAAATGAGTTCGATAAAGCTGTCTACACCAAATCCAAATAACGTGACACTTTCATCCTGATACCCAAACCATGTGGCTACAATGCCCTCCGCCAGGTTGTAAACAATCGTAAAAATGGAAAGCCCCAATATGAAGGCATACAGGCGCTTTTCCCTCTTTGGATGAATTGCTGATTGAAGATGTTCATTTTCCATCACACGCGCAAGATAAGGATATGCGATGAACCCCAATCCAGGCCGGATGAAAAGGATAATTATACTTTTCAACCAGACGCAGGAGCGCAGGTCATGAAGCTGAAATTCAATTAAATCAAGATTACATATATTTACACCCGGGACGTCCCTCTGTCCGGTAGTATCATTTCTCACCCAAATCTAATACATCATGAAAGGCACCTTACCTATCCTATTTTTATTATTACTAACCTTCCATGCACAGACTCAATCTTTAGACTGGGTTGCCCAACTTGGAGGCACATTATCAGATGCAGCATACGGTGTTGCGATTGATCGTGATGGAAACATTTACACCACCGGTTCATTCGAAGGCATTGCAGACCTGGATCCAGGTCCTGGATCAACTGTTCATCTGTCTGCGGGAGATGCGGACGTGTTTGTCACAAAACAAGCTCCGGATGGATCATTGATATGGTCTATTCACTTTGGTGGCACTACAGAAGATTATGGTGAAGCCATTGAAGTGGATGCTGATGGCAATGTGTATGTCACCGGTTACTTCAATGGCACAGCAGATTTTAATCCGGGTTCAGGACAGGCCTCCCTGACTTCCGCAGGTGATTACGATATATTCGTGGCGAAGTACGATGTCAATGGACAATTTATTTGGGTTAGACACATCGGAGGTGCGGAAGATGATCAGGCAAAGGATATGGCATTGGACACGGCAGGATATGTTGTGCTGGCAGGGTATTTCAATGGTACCATTGATGCAGATCCCGGACCAGACATGGAATCATTTACTTCTGCGGGTGGCAATGATATCCTGATTGTAAAACTAAATCCTGATGGGGATTATGAATGGGGGCATGCTTTTGGCGATACCGGAAATGATGCTGCAAGAGCACTGACTACTGATGTGGAAAATAACGTTTTAGTCACTGGACGGTTTGAAGAAAGAGTTGACTTTGATCCGGGCGCCGGAATCGCTAATCTCACGTCCAATGGAGCTGAAGATGCTTTCATCTGCAAGTTGACCGAAGACGGGGAATATATATGGGCCGTGCATTTCGGTTCGGATGAAACGGATGAAGGCCTGGCCATACACACAGATACCGCAAGAAACGTATATGCTACCGGCTTTTTTAGCCTTGAAGCTGACTTTGATCCCGGATTCGAGGATGCCACGTTGACCTCATTCGGAGAAGAGGACATCTATATTTCCATACTCAATGAAGACGGTGAATATATCATGGCCAGACAATTTGGTGGCCCAGGTGTCGATAAAGCCCATGCGATTGTGACAGACACCGCAGGCAATATCTATACTACAGGCTATTTTTCGGATGAAGCAGACTTTGATCCAAATGCCGGGGAGGCTATATATACCTCTGCCGGTGGCCTGGATGCATTTGTTTCCAAGCTCTCTGCTACCGGCCAATTCAGATGGCTGGCCCAACTGGGAGGCGCATCTCCTGATCGCGCGTTGGACCTCGTCATTGGAGATTCTGTGCGTGTCTTTACCATCGGGCATTTTGAGGGGACCGTCGATTTTGATCCGCAGAGCAGTGAACAAGAACTTACCGCATTTGGTGCATCGGATGTTTTTGTATTGGCTTTAGAACAATGTTATCCTATCGAAATCGAGATTACCGAAACAGCATGCGACCAATACACCTCACCCGATGGTTTGGAAATCTGGACTTCTTCCGGTACGTTTTATGACACCATTACGACTGTGGCAGGATGTGATACGTTTTACACTATTGAACTAACGATCCTGAACAGCTCCACCGTGGAGATCACTGAAACGGCTTGTGATGAATATGTTTCACCGGATGGCTTAGAAGTTTGGACCTCTACCGGCACATATGTGGATACGCTTGTCAATGCGGCAGGATGTGACAGCATCATCACTATTCAGTTGACTATCAACAATAGTTCCACCAGTGCATTTGAAGCAACCGCCTGCGACAGTTACCTTTCGCCTGACGGGCTTGAGACCTGGACTGTTTCAGGCACCTATACTGACACCCTGGTCAACATGGTGGGTTGTGACAGTATAATTACCGTTCAACTGACTGTATACTACAGTGCGGCTACAGAAGTCTTTGAAATCGCCTGTGATAGTTTTGTTTCTCCCGACGGATTAGAAGTATGGACAGCATCAGGCACGTATCTGGATACATTATCCACGTTCAATGGTTGCGATAGTATCATCACGGTTCAGCTCACCATCGTCTATGCTTCGTCAGATACAGTAGACGTATCAGCTTGCGATAGCTTCACTTCGCCACAAGGTGAAGTCTGGACTACCTCTGGTATTTATTCAGATACGCTCATCAATTCCGGTGGATGTGACAGTATCATCAATTTTCAGCTCACGATTCTAAACAGTTCCGCCAGCGAAATCGCTGCGGGTGCCTGCGGTTTCTTTCTCTCTCCGGATGGAGAAGAAATGTGGACGGAAACAGGAATCTATCTTGACACTATCCCCAATGCGGTTGGATGTGATAGTGTGATTACTGTTGACCTGATTGTTTATCCGATCCCTTCCTCTGAACTCACCGTGGAGGCATGTGACAGCTACACCACACCAAGTGGCACACTGACCTGGACCGAATCGGGAACGTATGAAGAGAATTTCTTTACCGGTGGGCAGTGTGATAGCGTAGTCATATACTATCTGACTATTTTTAATTCTGCGACGATAGATACCACGATCTCTGCTTGCGAAGGCTATTTATCCCCGGATGGTTCTCAATTATGGACGACTTCCGGCACATATACAGACACCCTTACCACTATAAACGGATGTGACAGCATCATCACCATTCATCTCACGATTGAACTACCGGCTGCGTCAACGATTGACGTCACCGCATGCGATGCCTATTCTTCTCCGGATGGTCTCGAAGTGTGGACGGAATCAGGAACATACATAGATACCGTGGCTACAAATGGCGGATGTGATAGTGTGATCACTGTGAACCTGACGATCACACATTCTACAGCATCCACACTGGATATTACTTCTTGTGATAGCTATATATCTCCGGATGGTGAAGTGATCTGGACCGAGACCGGCGTCTATCAGGACACCCTGCTGAATGCGGAAGGTTGTGATAGCGTAATCACCATCAACCTGACCATACTTATCAGTCCATCTTCCGAAACAACGGTGGAAGCATGTGACCGTTACACCTTACCAGGAGGCAGCACCACATGGACGGAATCAGGTACATACATGGAGGTTTTTGAAAGTGCAGGCTTGTGTGATAGTATCGTCACCTTACATCTGACCATTAATCAAAGCACATCATCATCTATTGAAGTATCGGCCTGCGAACGTTTTCTTTCCCCGGGCTTCGAATACTATTGGACCGAATCGGGCATCTATCTTGACACCATCCCCAATGCGGCAGGATGTGACAGCATCATTACCATCGACCTTACCATTATCAACATCGACACCGCAGTGACTCAGGCAGATCATGTCCTGACGGCCAACATGCCTGATGCGACATATCAATGGATTGATTGCGCCAATGAAAATGAGCCTATCGATGGAGAGACCAATCAGACCTTCAGCGCCACCGTCAATGGGCAATATGCGGTAATCATTTCTTCCGGGGGATGCACTGATACTTCTGCTTGCTATGTGGTCAATACCGTAAGTACAACTGATGTATTCAGGAATGCCTTGAATCTATATCCAAATCCTTCAAAAGGAAATTTTGTGATCGAACCAGGCGCCTTGAATGGTGAAGGGATACTCCACGTAACAGATTTACAGGGCAAGACATGGCATGAACAGGTCTATCGCGGGGAGCGGTACATTGAGGTTTCAATAGATGGTCCGGCCGGAATTTATCTGGTGACACTAACCGGAAAAACGTACACCCTCGTGGATAAGGTAATCCTGGAAAAGAAAAAGTAAATGCAAAAAAGGTGCTGGCCCAACCAGCACCTTTTTTTACTTCGTACTCATCACGACAGGATTTGTTTTTACGATCACACTGATCCTGTAGACCAGGAAAATACAGAGGGCCATGATCGCGACCATGATATACCCCAGCAGATCAAAATGCTTCAAGGGACTATGAGCGGATTCCTGCACCACCACCATTCCCGCAAACATCGCCGCGAGGCCACCTGCCATTTGTTGCAGTGAGGCGTTGATGCTCATATAGGCCCCGCGATCATAGAGGGCGGGCACAGCAGAGTTGAGCGCGGAGGCCGGAACCATCCGTGACATGATGCCCATAAAAAGGACCATATTGACGATCACCATCACCCACAACGGAGAAGGCGGCATATTCGTGTACACCACCACCATCGTAGCTGCAAGGCATGAGCCGATGACGAAGATCTTAAACTTATCCACCCTGTCACTGATCCTGCCGATGAGCGGCATGATGAGCATGGAGGTGATCCCGGTAAAAAAGAAAACGACGGGAAGACTTTCCTGTGCAATGCCCACATTGTTGACCATAAAGGCACTGGTAAAGGGCATCAACAGAAATCCACCGAGAGACAGAAAGGCTGTCGCCAGAAAACCAGTTCGATAGTGTCGCTTCTGAATCGTATGCCATAGATGTTGCAAGGCATTCTTATCCAAAGGTTGTGCCAGGTGATCGGTCAGTGGTTTGAGTTTCCAGATCACTAAGAGGAGGATGCACGCCGCAACGCACACCACAAAATAGAATGTAGCATGCCATCCCCATTGATTGGCGAGCAGGAGCCCGATCGGTACGCCAAGAATCTGGCTGCCCGCAAAGGCCATCTGGATGTATCCGATGACTCTCCCACGCTGCTGCAGTGCAAAGAGATCCGCGACAATGGCCATGGAGATAGATCCTACGACTCCTCCAAACAATCCCGTCACCATGCGCGCAATAAAAAGCGTTTGATAATCATAGGCCAGCGCGCAAAAGAATGTGCCCAGGATGAAACCGCTATAGAAGAAGAGAAGCAATCGTTTGCGATCAAACTTATCTGCAAAACCTGCAGTCAGAATGCCCGAGATCCCTGCACTCAAGGCATACGCAGACACCACAGAACCAAATTGTGCCGTAGTCAGTCCTATGGATTTCATCAAAATATCTCCCAGTGGGGAAATAATCATAAAATCAAGGATGATCGTAAACTGCAACACCGCGAGCATGATGATGACCAGGATCTGGTAGGTTGAAAATCCTTTGATTTCAGGTGTTTGAGCATGAGATGATGCGGAAGTGGTGGGTTGATCCATAGTAAATGCGGGTCCGGGCCGGTAATATCTGAAAAGGTAATGTAACAAAGAATGTTCAGGAAAGATTTGAGGTCAGGAAAGGTGTCATCCTGGTTTGGGTTATTGCCATATTTTAATCTGAGCGGATGGCCAATCGGATTCCTTATTGTACTTTCAACACGTGGGGGATAACATTAAAACCGGACCATCTTTTGCTTTTTCGCTCAAATACCTGGGCCTGTTTTTACTTGTCGCGCTGATCCTCAGAGGACCGACCTTCCTTGTACCGGTGATGGATCACGACGAATCTACATACATCGTCATTGCGGATGCGCTGCTTCAGGGCAAGGTCTATTTAAAAGATGTGGTCGATGTCAAGCCAATCGGCATTTTTGTACTATTTGCCTCCTTCTTCACACTCTTTGGTAAATCCATTCTGACGATACGGATAGTGACGACCATATGGATCGCCCTCACAGCATGGATGATTGCCATGGTACATCAAAAATTATTGAATCGTCCGTCATTCGAAAAGACTTACCATGCCCCATTGGCCAGTGGTATGATCTATGTGGTCATGACATCGATATTTACCTTTTTCGGGTTGTCTCCAAATACCGAACTCTTTCTGGCTTTGTTTGCGATCACCGCATTATACCTTTTACTACATCGGGAAGGTTATTTGTGGGTGGGACTGGCAGGATTGTTACTGGGCATGGCTTTTATGATCAAATTTGTGGCCGCGTTCGATGCCCTGGCGATTGGATTGTTTTATATCTGGTGGTCGGTCAAAAAAGAAAAAGACTGGTCATGGTGGTTTTTAAGAGGGATCGTGATGGTGACCGGTTTCAGTATCCCGTTTGGTTTGACGTGGTGGTATTATGCGCAGATGGATATGAGTGAAACGTTTCGCTTTTTCACTTTTGAGTTGAGCGGGAGGTATATGATAGAATCTTCATGGCTTTCCAACATGAGGTTTATCCTTGATTTTTTCCTGCGATTCCTTCCGATTTCATTGTGGTTCTTTTATTGCAGCAAACATCGGGAGGTGACAGGACCAGCCTTGCCATTACTTACATGGATATGGGGGGTGTTGGCGATGATTATCATCTTACTTCCGGGAAAATTATTTTACCATTACTTTATTCAACTCTTCCTTCCGGTGAGCCTGCTTGCCGGAAGTTTCTTCGATCCCCGCCGAACCCTTCCGCGAAGCCTGGCATGGATGCGCAAACCTGCTATAGGTTACTCCGTGATCGTAGTGGCATTGATTGCCAATCTGTATGGACAGAAAATAAGCATCCTGGATAAAAAAGACTACGTACAGGAAACAGCAGACTGGCTCAATGAACGATTGCAACCAGGTGAAATGATCTATACCACCAATTTTCACCAGATTCTATATTTCATGACCGGCACGCCATGTCCGACGCCGTATGTGCATTCCTCATTGATATGGGATCCTAAGAACACTGCAGCTTTAAATATCGATCGTAATACTGAACTCAGGCGGATACTAGATCAGGAGCCCAGATTCATTATCTACCGGAAGAAGAAGTTTTCAGGCCTTACTGAATGGTTGCCGATGATCAATACAACTTACCAGCAAACGGTTGTTTTTAATGATGATATTTTCATTCTGGAGAAAAAATAATGCGGTGCCTCTATTTTTGCGCATTCGCCATAAGCACATCACCCCAGCAATTGATTAAAATGTCCTTTTGAGCGAATTATCATTTGTATAATAATTGTGTCTTTAAGCTCGAGCGGATGCAATCATGGTCAGCATGTTGTATCTTTTGAGTGATATTTATTTATCTCCACACCAACTTCTTCTATCATGAAATCCAACCTTCATGTTGTGGCTGTGCTATGTGCCACGACAGTTCTACTCTTCGCTTATTGCGCAAAACCTACAGAGGAAAACCAAACCACACCTTATGCTGCTGAAATGACCTATGGCGGATACGACAGTCCTGTCAAATGGGGAGAACATCTCGTGAAGATTTGTGGTTGCAATGATTGCCACACGCCTAAAATTCTGGGCGCGCATGGACCGGAAGATGATACGACCAGGCTGCTGTCCGGTCATCCCGCGGATATGCCACCGGCTGATATCGACCGAAAACTGCTTGAATCAAAAGGGATCGCGGCTACTGACATGATGACCGCCTGGATTGGTCCATGGGGCATCTCTTATACCGGCAACCTGACATCAGATGAAACTGGTATCGGAACTTGGCAGGAAAGTAACTTCATCACGGCGATCAGAGAGGGAAAATATAAAGGGATCAGTTCCGGACGATCTCTACTCCCCCCTATGCCCTGGCAACAATACAGGAATATGACAGATGATGAACTCAAAGCCATTTTCGCTTATCTTAAATCAACGAAACCCGTAAAAAACATAGTACCGGCTGCAACTCCGCCAGTGATGGCGGCTAAGTAAGCCATTGTTTTCTCCTCAACAATCGATCCTGTACCTTCATCGGGCAGGATCTTTTTATGAAAAAGGGGCCGTGCAATCACGGCCCCTTTTATTAAAAATTAAGTTGCATCTGCAGTCGCAGGAGATTTCCATCCTGCTGATTGTTTTGCAATACATGATCTTCAAACGTCCTGTCGGAGATCACATACATCGCCACCAACTCTAAATATTTATTGATCTGCCATTCCATACCGAGCTCCAATTCGCTGACTTCATAACTACGGGCGTCGCGCTCGTGCTTCTTGCCGCCATCATAATAGTGGTAGCGTGCAAATGGAAATAACAACATCTTATCTAAATCAAGCTTATAATTGACAAGCACATAACCTCCTTTAAGGTTTTGGGTCTCTATTGAATCTGTAGTTGGATTATACTCCGGCCCACGACCGATATTGTATTCCACCTGGAAGCCAAATGGTTTTGGGTACATGATCAGCGAAGCTGCTACACGTTCGTCGGTATAACTTCTATCCGGTGCAACACCTACACCCGAAGAAATCTGATCCGTTGGTATAACGAACTTACCGGTATAGGCTTGTATTCCCGGCTCGAAGATTTGCCCCTTCCATTCAAACGGATAGGTCAATCGCGCAGCTACGTGTAAGCCATCATTTAACTCAGGCTTATTGGCCGTCTGACCGTTGTATGCTCCAATACCGAAAATGCCATAGTCACCGCTGCCCTTCAGACCGTCTCTCACCAGGCTAGAAAAGAGTGCTCTTTTCTCTTTTGGTGCCCAATAGAAAAATGCACCGAGGTCGCGTTCATTGGACACCGCGCTGTTCAAGGCATCCGTTCTGTCGAGCGGCAAACGATTCTGACTGGACTGCAGGACCTCAAAAGCATAGGGCACTTTACTCTGGCCAACACGAATTCTGAATTCATTATCATTATCAAATCCAATATCTACATAGGCATCGCGAAGTTGCGCGAAATGCAATCCGGTAGCGCTGGCCGAACTTGCAAAATCAGGCTGGATATAGAAGTAAACTTTTTTCGAAATCTGCCCGAAGAGGATCACGCGCATCCGGCGAATGAAGAAACCGCCGTCTTCGCCCCAGGAGCGATCACACTGCTCACATTTGAGTTGATCATTGGTTTCAAGCAATCGATTGTAACGAAACTGAGCGTAGCCACGGATATTGATGGCATCATACCAATGTGTCTTTTTTTCAGCAGGGGCTTCAGGGGCAGGAGTTATGGTTTGGGCGCCGGCGATTTGGAAAATACACAGCAAGCCCATAGCGAGGAGAACGCGTGGGAAGTACATTTTGGATTGCATTAGATGATTATCGGATAAAACACAGGCGACCTTTGTCTGCCTGACATACAGTTGACATTATAGGATTATCGGGTCCTTCATGTCAAAATGCGCTGCGAAGATAAAATCGCTTGCTGTGGATTTATAGGTGCGAAAAATGCAGCTGCTGTATTGGTGCATTACGGTTGCAGCAATGTAAAGAAGACAGGATGTAAACGAACATAGACCTCCGGTTAATGGCCCTGCATAATCCATTCATTTTCAATGAACTGAGAATGTCCTGCCGTTATGTCACGGAAGGAGATAAAGGAAGCACGGTCATCCATGTAAACACATTGTAAACATGACAGTGAATTCCGTGGAGGCAAACCTCAATAGTCTAACAATTTTTTTACACGATATGTGCTTGCTACAGTGTAAAAATCGAGAGCCTAAGTATCATTTCGCATCCAACGCCCTACATCCTCCATGGCCTGATGATATGTTTCAATACCGTGACCAACATCGGGATAGACTTTTACATCAATCAATGTTTGAATGTGCTTTCGCGCATTGTCTGCTGATTTTTGAAATGGAAATAACAGATCTTTATCGCCTTCGAGTAAATAAGTAGGTACGGTCACGCGGTCCAGTTGCTTACCCATAAAGTAGGGCTTCTGCGTTCTGTCCTTATAGCGGGAAATGGCAAACACTTCGTAGTCTATCAACATCTGCTCAGCTGCCTGAGAAAGTTTGTGATTAGGTTTTGAAAACACCGCCTTATCCAGGAAAAGAGAAACATTCCCTGGTGTAGGGGAGAAAATGGGGAGTAAGTTGTAGTAGAGATTCTGCCACGACATTGAAAATGATTGCAGGCAACCCGGATTGAGCAGGAATGCGGTTTTGATTTTCTCAGGATGCACGATGGCCAGTTTCATGCAAATAAGTCCTCCAAAGGAAGCTCCCGCCACGAATGCATCCCGTATATGAAGTTTATGCATCACTTCACCTGCCCACACACCATAATCCATGCCTTTTATATCCGGTGTTGCGCCGTCACTTAAATTTGGCAAACCATTTGTCTCGACTAAATAAATCCGCAACGGCATACCTAAATGGTCAAGACCTCTGTCAAAATCCCAAATCAAGGAAGTCGTCCTTGCTCCGGGAAAAATGACGAGCGATTGATTTGGCTCAGGACCAGTCTCGATGTACCAAACATGTGTTTTCCCCAATGATGTGATCACTTCAATGGATTCATACTTTCGACGATTGGTCTCTTCCAATTTTCGAACCCACATCCGGAACCATTGGTGGTCCTTTTCAGGTGCTTTAAATTCCGATTTACGTTTGATTTTCAATAAGAAGGGGTTTCAATTTAAAATGCATTATGCGTATATAACCAAAATTCGTAATTCGTAATTCGTAATTCGTAATTCGTAATTCGTAATTCGTAATTCGTAATTTATTTTTCATTGTTTTCCAATTCTTCGATCGTCTTTTTGGCGCGGGCCAGGCGGATCTCGGCATTTTTCCGGGTCAATTTTTCAATGGCTATTTTTTCCAACCGGTGATGTAAGGGAATCAGCAATGCACCGATGCATACGAGGCCCAATAGCATCAGGGATGGCGTATGATGCGTAATTTTTCCAAGAAAGGGATGCAGCACCAGGTTGAGAAACTCAAAGACCAGCAACAAGGCAATGACACTGAAAAAATGAATAAGCTTAGGCGTAGTAGCTATGGTTCTGCTGAGGAGGAGCCATAGGGATATCAAAATTACTATACCAAGGGCCAATCCGGCATACTGGATATTTTGCCGGCGAATCTCTTGTTCCTTCTCCATTTCCTCAATGGCTTCCTTTTGTCTCAATTCCTCTTCAAGGGTCAGGACCTGGATCTGCTGAATGGCCTTCGCATTGTTCAGACTATCGTTGGAGGTCTTATACAACCTTGCATACTTGAGGGTACTGTCACAACTTTTCTGGTCGTAATAGACCGTGAGCATCCAGGCAGGCTTTTGACTCAGATAGAAAAAAACCGTTTTATCCACTGCCGCGATTGCTTTACGGGCATAAAAGGTACAGGAATCGGCAATATTTCTTCCACAGTAATGCTCGGACAATGCGGTGCACACCATATTGATATATCGCTGTGACTGGGTATTTTGGGCTTCCTTCATCGCCATATGCAAATAGGACACCGCCAGCGCGTCGTTGCCAAGTTTGCTTTCCACTGCGCCGAGATTGGTCAGCAGGTAAGAAGACAAATAATCATACTTGAGCAACACACATTGACTGTAGGCCAGCTGCAAAAGTATACGTGCAGAATCAGGCATGCCCGCATTGAGATACGTGGCTCCCATATTCATCAATGGCCAGACTTTCAGTCGCTCATTTTTCCCCTTTTCTGCATGACTAAAAGCTTCTTTATAGAGCTCAACTGCTTTTCTCAGATCATTCCGGTCTTTATAAATATTGGCCAACTGGTTATCTACAAAGCCCAGCAGGGATTCATGACGAAGCTTTTCCGCCAGCTTAATGGCTTCATGATGATAGATCAGCCCCTTGGTGGAGTTGCCGATCAAACGATACCCATGACCGAGCAATGAATTGCCTGCAGCCAGGGACATTTGATCATCCTTTTCTTCCCCAATGTCCAGCAATTCATTTCCGGTGGAAATAATGAGGTAAGGGTCTGATTCGAAATCAGGAGAGAACAGGTCGAAGATGAGATCAAATCGTCTGTCCAGATTTTCCTCTACGGCAATTTTTTGCAGCAACGTATCAACATAGTCCGCGTTGGCATGAAGTCTGCCGGAACTTATGATCAGCAGGAGGCCAACAAGAACTTGAAGTTTGTACATCATCAACGAACGGGAATTCAAAACAATAAATTAAAATTCCACTTTATCATGGAATGGCACGAATGATATCTTAACCCTCTGCTATCCGATCTGACATCTGGCATCTCTCATCTGACATCCGGCATCTCACATCTGGCATCCCACTGCTAACCGCAGTCCTGCACATACCATGTCGCGTCCCAATTAATAATACCGCTTCCGTTGCACCTGGGCGATATATTTTCCAAGACGCATCACCTGGCGCGTATACCCGTACTCATTGTCATACCAGACATACAACACCACACTCATACCATCTCCATGGACAAGTGTTGCTTTAGAGTCAAATATGGCAGGGCAACTGTTACCGATGATATCACTGCTCACGAGTTCATTGCTGATAGAGTAATTGATCTGCTCCACCAGGTCCCCTTGAAGTGCCGCTTTACGCATGATCTCATTGATGGCCTCCAGCGTTGTGCCTTTGCTGAGTTGCAAATTGAGGATCGCGAGCGATCCATCCGGTACAGGTACACGGATCGCATTGGAGGTAAACTTTGGACCTAAACCGGGTATAGCTTTATCGATTGCCGAGCCGGCGCCGGTTTCGGTGATCACCATATTCGTTGCCGCACTACGTCCCCGGCGATATTTACTGTGCATATTATCGACCAGGTTCTGGTCATTGGTAAAGGCATGCACCGTTTCGATATGTCCTTTTTCAATGCCTAATGCATCATTGACCACTTTTAATACCGGTACGATGGCATTGGTGGTACAGGATGCCGCAGAGAAAATATCCTGTTCGGCAGGATTAAACATCGTCTGATTGACGCCATGTACAATATTGGGCACGCCTTTGCCTGGAGCAGTAAGCAGCACTTTGGTTGCTCCTTTGCTTTTGAGATGACGACTGAGGCCATCCTTATCGCGAAAGGCACCCGTATTGTCGATCACCAGCGCATTGTTTATGCCATATTGGGTGTAGTCGATATCTTCCGGCTGCAGCGCATGGATGAGATGGACGATATGACCATCAATGATCAATGCACTGTTTTCTTCGTCCGCTTCTACGATACCAGGGAAAGCTCCATGAACGGAATCCACACGGAGGAGAGAGGCTCTCTTCTCGGCCATTCCTTTTCCCTTATCCCGGGTGACAATAGCACGTAGGCGAAGTTGTTCGCCACGACCTTCCTGCATGATCAGTTCGCGGGCCAGCAGGCGGCCGATGCGTCCAAAACCATAGAGAACCACGTCCTTTGGCTGGGTTGCGGTATAATTTTCAGGGCCTATAAATCCGGCCAGTTGTTTTTCAAGAAAAGCTCTTTCACCGCCAGGCTGACCTCCGCTTTCGACCCACTCTGAAGCCAGGCGTCCGATATCCATCCGTGCGGGACACAGATCGAGGGTGAGCATTGCCTCAAGTAATGTTGTAGTCGCCTCTATTTCAATGGGTTTACCTACAATCTTATGGGCGTAATTATGCAGGCTCAGAATTTCTGACGCGCGCTTGTCAATGAGTTGATTTCGGAAAAGCACCATTTCGATGCCTTTATCGTACCACAGATCATTGATGGCCTTAATCGAGCGAGTGGCGAGTTTTTCATGGGCTATCCGGTGCTGGACCATGGATTCATAGGAGGAACTAGGCATATTTCAGGATGATTTTTACGGTTAGGCCGTAAAAATACGCATCGGGGACGGATGCTGGAAACCACATTAGATTTTTCCATACTCCTGCTCTATCCTTTGTGATTGCTGAAGCATAAAAGCCCTCATTTCTTCCAGATTTGTGACCGGTTCGTGCCAATCCGGATCCGGAAACTGTTCCAATGCATTCCTGATATTGCTCTCATTGACAAAATTGTAGAGCGGAGTGCATCCCTTCAGTTCAGCGAATGGGGCGAGGAAGATATAGCCGTCAAAGAGTTGCTCTAAGGTAAAATCAGCATAGCTGAAACTGTATTCACTATTGTCCCTGAGCCTACCTATGGGGGAATTGGCCAGGGTAAATCCCTTGGGGGCGTTTCGAAACTGAGCCATGAGTTGCTCTATAACACCATCACATGGAGATACCAGTTTATACTCACCTTCCGATAACTTGTAGAAAGGCTGATGCAGTAAAATACTAAAGACCTTTCCGGGATGCTTATCATACAACCGGTTACCCAACCAACCGCGATCGTATGCGACAAAATCATCAGCATTATACTGGTAGTATGCGTTGCTGTATTTCGTAAACGCATGCGGAGTCCCCACCAGGCATAAGATCTTTTCGCCTTTGCTCAACACCTCCTTTTCAATCACCTCTGCCCGAAACTTATCTGCGGTACCCTTTGGAAATACTTTCCGCATGGATTCAACAGATCGGGTGCCATCAAAATCCTTCCATTGGTATACATAACTGAGATTGATGATCCTGAATTTTCTGTCCTTTTTGGGCAATGAGTGATTGAAGTCCCACACCACGCGGTAGAGATCGATATATTCCCTGTATCCCCAGGTGACATTATAGTGAAACATAATCTTGCGGGCAAGGTCATCATTGTATGCGGGTGCGGTCAGCAAAGAATCAAGCAGTTCCTGATCCTCGGCCGCACCGAATTCCATGCCCAGATTATATACACCGGCCTTGTGCAATGCGGGGATGAGTTGTTGCACGAAGTAGAGATTATCCCTGACGAGATGTTGCTCCGCCAGCAATACCACATCATTGGAGTCAAAAACACTCACGACATAGTCGCTTGGGTGCATGGCTTCGCTCTTGATAAAAGCCATCATCTCGTGGTCCACGGACTGGGCGCGAAGTGCAAGACCGGAAAGGAGAATTCCGGTAAAGAGGAAGATAGTTGATTTCATAGAGAGGGCCTTTTGGGTTTAACGCCAGTGCTGAGGTGTTTAGTCTATGGAGAGGGGGTGATGGGGTGATGGAGTGATGGGGTGATGGAGTGAGGAGGTGGTAGGGTGAGTGGAGCGCATGATGCCTCTGGTGGAGTTTGCTCCACCAGATTTGCAGAAGCTTGCCCCTGGTGGAGTTTGCTCCACCAGACTTGTAGCATCATCGCTGCTACAATCTCCGGATCACCGCAATGGCTTCGCTGCGTGCCTTGACATCCATCTTGGAAAAAATACTTTTGAGATGTGTCTTGATGGTATTTAGGGATACGCCCAGTTTCTCCGCGACCTGTTGATTGGTATGCCCTTCCCACACGTGTTTCATTACTTCAAATTCACCCTGGGTAAACGAAAATTTCTGCTGCAGGGTGGCATAGGTTGGAAAATTCAGGTTGAACTGCACGGCATGTCTGTATACGGCCATCTCGATCGCGCTGATAATGTCCCTGTCTTTAAATGGCTTGACAATATATCCTGCGGGCAACGTGAGTTTAGCTCTTTCGAGGGTCTCCCGGTCAGCAAAAGAAGTCACATATATAAATGGAATCTTGTAAGAATCCCTGATGATCTGGGCAATCTCAATGCCATCCTTATCCCCACGTATGGCTATATCAAGCAACACCACATCAGGTTGTGTGCGATGCAACAGATCAAGTGCCCTGGTTGAATCGTATGCGATGCCCGCTGTAGTATAATTATCACCGGCCAGGGTCATCTCAATGTCCGAGGCAATCAATGGTTCATCTTCAATAATCAATACCCGAATAGACATAGCCTGTGTCGGTTTGGAAGTTTACACTTCAACATTAATGGATGCTTCAATGCTCAGTTCTCCAGCCCCAGCGTTATGCCTGCGAGCAATTCAAACTGGGATTGACGCCTCAACCACATTGAACGAATGGTTGCGCCGGCATCCAGCAGCGGATATGGTCTCGAGGTAAGATAAGGAATCACAACAGTACTTGTAGGGCCCGGAATGCCACCCGACCAATTGACGGCATCAAACCAATCGTC
>CAZYHJ010000033.1:0-29763 GCA_964646645.1 uncultured Saprospiraceae bacterium
ATCCCTTTTCACAATTCGGCCACCATCTCCGGTGCCGGTAACGGCAGTCAGGTCTATACCGGACTGGGTGGCGATGGATTTGGCCAGTGGTGAAGATTTGACCCTCGTTTCTGTTTCAGACGTTTCTATGGTTGCGGGATGATCTGTAGCCGATGGTGTTTTCGTGCTCCCATTGGACAGTTGCTGATCTGCCTGTTGTTTTGTTTCACTACCCGTATTGGAGCCTGCGGCGGCGAGGAGGCTTTTATAATCCTCATCCTTTGCGCCAATGACGGCCAGAATGTCATTGACGGGCACCGGGCCTTCCTTGACCCCAATATACAGGAGATATCCATCATGAAAACTCTCCAGTTCCATGGTCGCCTTGTCTGTTTCGACCTCGGCAAGGATGTCACCGGGCACAACTTTATCACCAACCTTTTTTAACCAGCCGACGATATTACCTTCTTCCATCGTATCGCTCAGCCTGGGCATTCTTATAATCTCAGCCATTATGTATCAGCTATTTAGGGCGTGAATTTACGGATATACCTTCGGACAGCGAAAAAACCACCCATCAAAAAATCAAAAGCCCCGGAGCGTTTTGGCCCGGAGCTCTTGATTACACAAAAAATCTATTTCAAATAACCCTATGCGTTGGTTGGGGGAATTAATACCCGGTATTATAATTTCCGGAGAATTTAGTTCCCGGGCGACCGGATCCGGGAGTATTCTTGCCGGCCTCAGGACCAGCAGGTCTGCTCATTTCGGTATCCGTTGAGGTGGCAACCCTGAATTCTACTCTACGGTTCATGTAGTGCTTAAGTTCTTCTTCAACAGACGTATTGTAATTGTCGCGAAGGCCGTCAACCAAAGGAGCCTCTTCTCCGCCATACGTCAGAATAAACCTGTTTCTTGGAATACTGTATGAATTGACCAGGAAGTTGATGGCTTCATTCGCGCGATTGTATGACAAGACGTTGTTGTAATCACTTGAACTGCGGTTATCCGCGAATCCATTCACCACCACCTTGATCTCAGGATGTGAGCGCATGACTGAGGCAACATTGTGCAGCGAGCCATAGAACTCTGGTTTGATATAGTATTTGTTTAAGTCAAAATGGATCATGGGAAGGAACCAGTTTAAATTGGATTCCATAGCAGCTGTGCGCTGGTTGACCAGGGCAACAACGTCATCCTCCGACATACTGTCATCCGGAACCTGTGCAATTCCTTGTGTGTTGACTTCAAAGCCTGGAGGTGAATATGGTTCTTCGTCCTTACAATCCACTACGCCATCGCCATCACTATCCAGGGTAACACCACGTGTATCTACCGGACATCCGGCTGCAGTATTCACCTCCTGGTCAATCATGTCAATGACGCCGTCCCCATCACTATCGGTCAGATCAAATTTGGGTCTTTGTTTGAGTTCAGCAATATCATTAAATGAACCATCCAACGGATTAACCCAGTATAGCGGTTCGATACGTTTTTCTTTATTGCCAATATTGAAACTCAGACGAAGTGAGGTGTAATGAGCGATATCGTTTGACGCAGATTCATCAGTGTTGTTTCGGACTTCAAATCCGTCAAGCAGATCATTGTCACTGAGCAGGACACGGTGTTCAAGTCCGAGGTTGACGCGCTTGGATAGTTTGCGTGAAAGACCTACCGCGATGGTAACATGGGGGATGACTGTTTTGTAATCTCCGAAGGAAATGACATCTCTTTCCACACCGCCAGGAGTTTCGAAATCTCCATCCAATAGATCTTTGAGTCTGTCCCTTGCATCATTACGCCCGTCATTGGTGGTCAGGTCAAGACCTTCAGTGACAGAAGAAAAATCATAGAGTTGACCGTTGGCATCCAGCAAATCAACACCCACATCAGGAATATTCACGCCAAGTCCCAACGCGGTATAAAGATTCCATTTGTTGGAAGGGCTGTGGAATAAAATATTTCCAATATTGAGTACGCCTTCCAGCGAGAAAGACAATAAATTGTTTTGGTAGTTACGGTGAATATTGTCTTCATTAATAGTCTCATCCGTATAACCCACGAGAATGGGAAAATCTCCTACGTTTTGCTGGTAGGTCCTTTCGGATTCGAGATAGTTAAAGGAACGCGCATCATAGCCTTTTGAAGACTGATAGGTGGCATCAATTCTCCAGGATAGGGAGTAATTAATGGCTCTTCGGATGTGTATGCCGGCGCCAAATCCTGCAGGAAATGGGGCTTCAACATCACCACCAATAAAAGCAGATCCTCCGTGCAGTCCGATTTCCCACATGCTTCGTGGCTTGGCGGAATACTTGGATTGCCCTGTTCTCCATAGTGCATTTTGCTCTGGATTTACGGTCATTGCATCTTCAATGACCGGTGCGGTATACTTTTCAGTAGCCGTTTGCGCATTGCCGGTATAGACGGAAAGGCAGGTAAATAGCAAAAGAATAACTCGGTGTACTCGTGTCATAGGGTTTGGGTTTAGGTTGAAAAGATAGTTTGTGTTTGACAAATGTATTCATTTCCAGTCGAAATTCATATCCACCCCTCAAAAAACATTCCTTAATGTATAATTAAAGGCAGTCAATATGAACCAGTTAGAGTTATCTTTAAATATGAAAAATATTTTTAATATATTTACAGGATGATTTCCCACTGGTTTGTCCCTGACGAAAAATCGTCTATTCGGCCGGAAAGGCTTAGTAAAAACTCACTTTGGCACCAGGTTCGTTTTTTGGAAGAGCAGGACCTTGCCTTTGGAATTGGTGACCTGCTGCTCGTCAGCTTCGACAGATTGCTGGGCCACCAAATCAAGAAAAACCTTTATCAATTCAGTTCCACGCCCGGGAATGCCCTCCAAATCATTGATTGCGGTTTATTCGCTCCAAAACAACCGGAAAGTATCCTCCCGCTTCTGCAGGAGATAAGGGCCTCCGGGGCCATGGTTATTTTGCTGGGTCCGCCGATTGGTTTTATGGGGCATCAGGTCGAGGGAATGCGACTGGCAAGTATAATTCGTGAATCTAATCTGGATGATGATATCCATTTGAGAAATAATGCTCACGGTACGTTGTTCCAGTATATAGGCACCCAAAGACATCTGGTATCGGAATCCCGTCTCAATGTGGAAGGTCATCTCAGGTTAAGCGACGTCCGGGAGGAACTAAGCCTTGCAGAGCCCTGTATCAGGGACTCCAATGTATTGTTGTTTAATTGCGACAGTATGAGTGCCGCAGAAGCAGGATACATGACAGGTATGTCAGGTAGCGGACTCACCGTCATCGAAGCGTGCCAGTTGTTCAGGTATGCCGGCGCAGCTCAGTCACTCTGGTCAGTAGGTGTATACGGATATGATGTGACCTCTGATGAATCAGGAATGATGGCCAATGGCCTGGCTCAAATGATATGGTATCTTCTTGAAGGTTCTACGCTAAGGGAAGACCCTGAACACACACCTCTCACACAGTATCACGTCCAGTCAAAAGACCATGAGCACATCCTGATCTTCTTTAAAAGTGAGTTATCAGGCAGGTGGTGGATTCAGGATAAATCAGGTCGAAAAGTACCATGTTCATACAGGGATTATCGCAATGCATGCGCGGAAGAATATAGTGACCTGATTATAAAATCTGTCCTTGGCTAATCCCACTTATGGGCTCCTTATTCGAGGAGCTTTTCTAATTGCATGGACCTGGATCCTTTCAGGAGGATTGATTTACCCTGACACTCATCCCATGGCCAAATAGATTTAAGGGCATGGATATCCGGAACACTAAAAATCCGCGTGTCCTTATGCGTTACCGATGCTAAAGCGTCACTGAAATGCTCTCCCACAAGCCATATTTTTTCAAAAGACAAGGACATGACATCATTTAAAATGTCCCTATGGGCTTGAAGTGTTTCCGTGCCGCCTTCTTTCATATCGCCCAATACAACCCAGCCTCCGGCGTGCCTGGCATGAAAGGATTTTATCGCCTGTTCCATACTCGACGGATTCGCATTATAGGCATCCTTGATGATCGTGCACCCTTTGAATTCAACAACCTCTGAACGGTTCGATCCGGAAACAAATCCGGATAAGGCGTCCAGTATTTTCTCCTGCGGCACATTAAAATGGTGACCTATAGTATAGGCGGCCAGCATATTGATGGCATTGTAATGGCCATATAATTTTGATTCGATCTCAAGATGGGAAGAGGTGTCTTTTATTCGTATTCCATTTTCATCAGGCGTAGAGATTATCTCAAACAGAAAATCAGGCTTTGCCGCCGGATGGAAACCGTACGTGATTTTTTTCTCAAGCGATTGACTTAATTCAAGTAATCGCGGATCATCTGTGTTGACAAATGAAATACCTGAATGCTTCGAAACATATTCATATAATTCTCCTTTGGCTTTCTTCACGCCGTCAAGCGAACCAAAACCTTCCAGGTGGGCTTTGCCAATATTGGTGATCAGGCCATGTGTGGGCGCAGCGATCTCGCACAAGCGGGCTATTTCTCCTGCGTGATTGGCGCCCATTTCGCATATTATAAATTCCGTATCCGTTGACGTGGAAAGTATAGTCAACGGCACGCCGATGTGATTGTTGAGGTTTCCGGATGTTGCGTGAACGCTATATTTTTTTGCGAGCACTGCGGCGATCAATTCCTTTGTGGTTGTTTTTCCATTGCTTCCGGTTATTCCCAATACCGGAATGTCTAAATGCCCGCGATGCTCGTGAGCCAGGTCCTGGAGGGCTTGAAGCGTGTCCTCTGCATAAATTATATCGGGCCCTTTGATCGTGGGATCGGAGACAACAGCGAAAGCCGCGCCTGCATCAAGTGCCTGTCGGGCAAAAGTGTTACCATCAAAATTGGCCCCCTTCAGGGCAAAGAAAATACAGCCAGGTACAATTTTTCTGGTGTCGGTGGAGATCACAGGATGATCGCGATACACCGCATATAAAGATTCGGAACGCTTCATTTACTTAAATGGGTTTGCGTGGATAAAAATAAAAACGCCTGACCGTTTGGCCAGGCGTTTTTATTTTGACCCGAATGGTCATATTATTTATAACGGCGTGATGATTTAGAACGGCCACCACCAAAGTCGTGACCTCCGATTTCACCGCCGGGTTCAGAACCTCCCACCTGGTGCATTGCGCACCTGAATCCGATGGTTCTATCGCCTTGTGTTTGATTTTTAAATCTCCGGGCAGCAGGAGAAAGCCAGAATAAACGGTCTGACCATGATCCTCCTTTGATAACTCTTGAAGAGTCATTGAGCAGGGTAGATTCTCCGTAGCCATAGTATACGGCTTCTTCATCATCATCCCTGTAGTCCAATGCATTTCCAGTCTGGTAGTTTTCACGCAGCGCCGCAATAGAATCTTCAACGATGGTGTAACGAATACGTCCCAGACTGTCCTTTTCAACCGGGCGTCCGTTTTCATCTAAAACGCGCTGTTGGAAAATATTTCCGCGATAAGGGTTGAGGTCATGGCCATCCACGTCTCTAAGCGTAAGTGAGGTCATTGGTCTGTAAAGGTCACTTGTCCACTCGCTTACGTTACCAGCCATATTGTATAATCCAAAGTCATTCGGAAAGAATGCTTTAACAGGAGCAGGAAATGGCGCATTGTCATTAGGACGACCTGCGGTACCCATATAATTACCTCTGGCTTCCTTAAAGTTCGCAAGCATCCGACCCTGGTTCTTATCATGGATTTTATACCTGGCGGTATTGCCATCCCATGGGTAAATCCGGCGATCGGAGATGAGTTCATCTTTTTCGGAAAGGCTGTTGCCCTGCAGTGCAAGAGCAGCATATTCCCATTCTGCCTCTGTAGGAAGACGATAAGCTGGAAGAAGAATACCATCCTCAAATTTAACCGGGCGTTCACCCCCTGTTTTGAGGTCAGGCAGGTTTTTGCGCACGCTGCCCTGGTATTGTCCGAGCAAATAAGCTTCGGTGTTGAAGTTATCCGCATCCTTCTGATCGACAGTGAGGTTTAATACTCCCTTTTCAACCAGGAGCATTTCATTGACGCGGTCAGACCTCCAGATGCAAAATTTATTGGCTTGCTCCCAGGTCACACCCACTACAGGGTAATCCTGATAGCTGGGATGGCGGAAATAAGTCTCGAGCAATGGCTCATTGAAACTCAGCTCATCACGCCACACCAATGTGTCTGGAAGGATGCTTAATACCTCCTGAGGATATGATTCTCCAAAAACGCGACGTGTCCAGTATTCAAACTCACGATAGTGGGAATTGGAAACTTCGGTTTCGTCCATCAGGAATGATGAAATGGTGACCCTCCGGGGTACGTTGTTCCACTCAAAGGTGACATCCTGGTCGGTAAGACCCATGGTAAACGTACCTCCTTCAATGGGCACAAGGCCAGGGCCGATTTCAAGATCCCCGTGAGATCCTTTTTCAAAACCGCCCCATTCCTGGTCATTGTACTTCCATCCTGTGACGGACGAACGCTCTGACTTCTTACAGGAAACCAATCCCAGCATAAGCAGTGCGCCAGCACTGAGTAAAAGAAATTTCTTCATTCTAAACTGAACGTATTTGTGAAACGAGCGACAAATATACATTTTCTGAAACGTTACCCAGTGGTAAATATTGTTTTGTTTTTAGGTGTTTACTCCTTACAAAAGGGGGCAATAAGGTTATTTGGGTTACCGGAACAACTGAAGACAGTCATTATACCTGGATTCCTTTTGACTGTAGGGGAGGACAAAAATAAGTCCAATTTCATGACTTCCGCCACTCTCCTGGAAGCCTGAAATCGTCGCATCATAACTATAACCGATCTTTAACTGCTTGGATCTTAGGCCTATAGATCCAATAATGGACTCGGATTGCCCGGAAGTATTTCGGTAAAATCCCCCAATCGTAAGCGGTCCGGCTTCAAAACTCAATCCTCCCATAAATTGCCGGAAAGGACCTTGATACACATACATAATGGCAGGGGCAATCAAAGCGTCGGTCTTTCGGCCAAACCCGCCGGAAAAAACAGGCCAGGTTCCCCCGGCATGGAAGGTCCACCGCATTGGAATTCCGGGAGTTAAATTTGGGTTGGTCTCAAGGAAATCAGTCCTGGGCTGATTTAAGTGCCGGAGGGCGATTCCCCCATATAGGTGCTTTCCATACAGGACCATACCAAGCCCGATATCCGGGTAAATGGTCGAATTTTTTTCGGGAGCGTTTTCGTCCGTGGGGTATGGCGTGCCGCCTGGACTGATTTTGCCATAATAATCATCAATCTGGTCGCCAAATGTCAGCAAGCTCCAGTTTAATGTGGTCTGGACAAACCCAATCTCAGTGCCCATCCTGAGGTACAAGTCGCTGTCAAGTTTAAGCCGATAAGCATAAATTCCCGCGATTTTTACGGTCTTGAGAATACCATCCCCGGCATCATCTGAAAGCATCCAGAGCCCCGCACCGCTGCTGATATCTTTGAAGTACTGGTCATAAGACAGTGCATAAGTCCTGTAGGCTTGGTTAAAACCGGGAAACTGGTTTCTGTAGTTGGCAGAAAAGCGTGCCCCGTCCGTCAGGCCAGCTAAACCGGGATTGAGTTGCAGCGGGGCAAGATAAAATTGAGAAAATATCGGGTCCTGGGCCTCAAGCGGTATTTGAACGGACAGGCAGACCCAGAGGTTTAGCATAAAAAATAAACCACGTACCCGCAATCGCGCGCAAGAGAGGATGAGATCGCTATTCACTTTCGGGTGGTTCAATGCGGACAATATTATATCCTTTTACCTGGATTAACGTTTAAAGATTAGAAAATGGTTGGACAGGCGTCAAAAAGTGGATCTTTTTGCCAACAAAGCGGTAAAAATATTATTATCGTATTGCAATAGCCTGCCGGCGCTAACGTTTTATTAACGATTTTCAAAACCTCAAAGAGGATATCGACCAGATATGAAGAAATCCATCACCCTGCTCGTCATCAGTTTATTCCTTTTTCAAAAGTATTCCCACGCCCAGGTAATAGAAACCATTCCTGTGGTGCTGAATTGGAAAGATGACAGCCATTTGAATTTCGAGGGTGCTGATCATCATCCTGATTTTCCCGGCCTTCCATTGTATACCACCAAGGTGAATATAAAAGGGAAAGCAGCTATTGAATTGACGATAACAGATATCGTCGCCGATACCCTCTACATCGAGGATGAAGTTTTCCTAACCTCAATACCTTCCAGGTGGATCAATGGTTCAGGCATGGTGCAGGAGCGCGGACAATATGTGGCTACCATTTGGGCACTACCGGTTCAAAAAATTGCCGCAAATCAAATACTTCGGCTAAAATCCTTTGTTATCCGCGCGAGGATCACACCGACCTCCTTTACTTCGGGCCAACGTAATGGTCCCGAATTTAAAACCGAGTCTGTTTTAGCTTCAGGGATCATTCATCGTGTCGCCGTGGCTGATCCGGGGGTGTATAAAATTGATTACAATTTCATCAAGGATAAACTCAAGGTAGATCCTGCAGGAATCAATACCAATAAGATAGGCATCTTTGGCAATGGCGGCGGACGCGTCCCGCAATGGAACGCAGCACCCAGAACAGATGATCTGGAGCAAGTGGCCTCTTATGCCTTTGGTCTTGATGATGGACAATTCAATCAGGGAGATTATCTCTTATGGTATGCTGAAGGAGCCCACAGCTGGACCTTCGATACATTGGAACGCGTCTATCAAATGGAACTCAACAACTATGATGAGGTCAATCATTATTACATCATCATCGGAGGACCAGAGCGCATCAATATGGGTACACGACCCAATCATGCTGAATTTGATTATGTATCATCAACCTCCTTGGCCTCTCAGCGTATAGAGGAAGAGTTGGTGAACCTGTTAGGCAGATACCGCCCACCAGGTTCCGGCCAGGAATGGTACGGTGATGAAATGGCGCTCGTCAAAGAACTTGACTATACGAATAAATTTGATGTCCGGGATCTTGTGCCATCGGACACCTTGCATTACAAACTTCGGTTTGCCGCCCGGTCTTCCAATCTGACGCGATTTTATTTAAAAATTGATCAAAAGGATATAGGTAAAAATGTAGGCGGCGTAGACCTTGGTAATTACGAATCTTCCTTTGCCAACGATGCTATTCTCCAGGGGAAATTCATTCCGGGCCAACCCGTGCAATCCATCCGCGTCAGATATCCCGATGCTAATGGAGTTAATTCCAGAGGATGGGTGGATTATCTCCAACTCAATTTTTGGAAAACAAATACCTACAGGCAAGGCCGACCTCTTTTGATCAGGGACACCCGCACGTCCTTCAAGGGGACTCCTCAGTATGTGATTGATAACGGCACATCCGGAAGTTTAATTTGGGACGTAACTGATCCTTTTCAACCAACAGGACAAGAATATGTAGCGGGATCGCAACTTAGTTTTAGTGTTGAACCAGATGCGGATTTGCCCCGACAGTTTTTATGTTTCAATCCTGCTACTGATGTTTTTACACCCGTATATGAAAAGGAAATTGCGCATCAGAACCTGCACGGCATTCAGCGGGCGGATCTGGCCATCCTCTATTACGATGAGTTTGAAGAAGCAGCCACTAAATTGGCAGAGCACCGGCAGTTGCACAGCGGTCTGGAAGTAGTAAAGATTCCTGTCAGCCAGGTCTTTGAAGAGTTTGGAGGCGGTTCGAGGGATCCATCTGCCATGCGAGACTTTGCGCGTATGCTATACAAGCGGGATACATCTTTTAATTACTTGTGTTTTGTGGGTGATGCCTCATATGATTATCTCAATCATTTTACAGAGTTGCCTTATCAGAATTTCGTACCAGCCTTTGAAACGGAGGAATCACTTGACCCCATTCGTTCATTTCCTTCTGATGATTATTTTGCTTTGCTGGATGATGATGAAGGCGACAACCTTATCGGTGCGATTGACATCGCAGTAGGAAGATTTCCTGTGAGTGCTCCGGATGAAGCATTAAGGATTGTTGAAAAGGTCATCCACTACGATGAGCACCCTGCTGCGCTGAAGGACTGGCGAAACCGCATCGTCATGGTGGCCGATGATGAGGATGGAAATATACACCTGAACCAGGCAGATGGACTTGCTAATAAAAATGCGCTTGAGCATCCCGATCTCAATATTCAAAAACTTTATCTGGATGCTTTTCCCCAGGAATCTACACCTGGAGGAGACCGATATCCCGCGGTGAATGACGCGATTGACTTGAACATGAACAAAGGAGCACTCACAGTCACTTACATGGGACACGGAGGCCCTAACGGATGGTCGCAGGAACGAGTGCTTGGGATCAATCAGGCCCAATCTTATGATAACTACAATAACATGCCACTTTATATTACGGCGACATGTTCCTTTGCTGGATATGATGAACCGGGATTTGTAAGTGCGGGGGAGCATCTGTTGTTGAATGCTGAGGGTGGTGCCGTGGCGCTGATGACTACCGTTCGTGCGGTGTATTCCGGCTCCAATGAAAGACTTACCAGGGCAGTGCTTGATCAGTTGTATACACCTGACTCCCCGGGTAATTATCCTGCATTTGCAGAAGTATTGCGCAGAGCAAAAAACGTCAATGCGATTGATACCCTGGACAACAATGCCAGAAAATTTACGCTGCTAGGAGATCCGGCTCAGAAACTTGCGATTCCAAACTATAATGTCCAGGTCACTGAGATAGGCGGAAAGCCTGTGAGTTCAGGTATTATGGATACACTTAGTGCCTTGGAGAAAACCACTATTTCCGGTATCATCACGGATTATGATTCCACTTTATTGGCAGGGTTCAATGGGCAGATCTATGTAACGTTGTTTGATAAAGTACAGGTTCGGAAGACGCTGGCCAACGATGAAGACAGTTCGGAAAAATTATTTACTGCGCAGACCAGGCAGCTATTTAAAGGAACGGCGACGGTCACTGAGGGGGAGTGGAGCATAGAATTTGTATTGCCAAAAGATATTGATTTCGCCTATGGCGCCGGAAAGCTGAGCCTCTATGCGGAAAACGGCCAGACTGATGCATCGGGATATTACACAGGGTTTATTGTCGGAGGCGTTTCTGAAGGAGGCCTGACCGATGACCTGCCTCCTGTGGTAGACCTCTTTATGAACAATGACCAGTTCAGGTCAGGGGGGATCACAGATAACAGTCCGGATATCTTTATTAAACTGAGTGATGATAACGGTATAAATGTATCTGGTACCAGTGTCGGCCATGATCTGGAGGCCATTCTGGATGGGGATGAAAAAAACAGTATCATCCTCAATGATTTCTACCAGGCGTCTTTGGATGATTATACCCAGGGAACGGTCCGTTATCCCTTAACGAATCTGGCTCCGGGACGGCATACATTAAAAGTAATAGCCTGGGACCTTGCCAACAATTCAGGTGAGGCTTATATTGAATTTTATGTGCTCGATCAGGAATCTGCTGTCGTACAGGGCGTTGGTAATTACCCCAATCCGTTTGACGAACTGACCTACTTCCAGTTTGAACATAACCGCCCGGGTGTGCCCATGGATTTGGAATTGAACATTTTTGACATTTCCGGTAAGCATATAAAGACTATAAAGCAGGAGAATTACGTTTCAGACGGGTATCGCGTGAATGACCTGCAATGGGATGGACGGAATGATGGGGGAGGAGATGCCAGCTCGGGCTTATATGTGTACAGGTTGTCAGTGACCTTCAATAACAATGGAATCAGGGAGAAAGTGGTCCCGGATGGCGAGAAACTCGTCATTATCAGATGATCTTTTAATATATCTTTGCACTCAATTTTATCTTAATGCATATTTTCATGAAATACATTACCCTTTTTGTAATCATGTTTTCGGCGGTTAACTCAGGATTTAGCCAGTATTGCGATCCCAGCGTTGACCCTGATTGCCCAAATGCCATCATTTCAGCTGTTCCTTTCCTCCGGATTGTTCCCGATGCGAGGTCAGCAGCCATGGGTGACGGAGGTATAGCGATATCTGCCGATGCCAATGCCATGCACTTCAATGCTTCACGTCTTGCATTTGTAGAAAACGACCTGGGACTTGCGGCCAGTTATTCTCCATGGTTGAGATCCCTGGGATTACAGGATGTTTACCTCGCTTACCTGGCAGGTTATAAAAAGTTAGGTGAAAATCAAACGCTTGGAATGTCTCTCCGCTTCTTTTCACTCGGGGATCTTCAGTTTACTGACATCAATGGAAATTCATTGGGTCAAGGTAATCCAAACGAATTTGAAGTCGGTCTGGCCTATGCGCGTAAACTTTCTGAAAAATTCAGTGCGGCCCTTACCGGTAAATTCATCTACTCCAACCTTGCCGGTGGTCAGCAGATTGATAACGTAGATATTGTTCCTGCTACATCTGGTGCCGTGGATATTTCTTTTACATACGAGACCCCGATCAATATCGCGCAGAGCAGTGTGCTTCGTATCGGAACAGCCATCAACAACATAGGATCTAAGGTATCTTATACAAAATCAGAATTTAAGGATTTTATTCCGGGCAACCTTGGCATAGGCGGTGCGCTGGAAATGAATTTTGATGATTATAATCAGCTTACTTTCCTGCTTGATTTCAACAAGTTGCTTGTGCCTACTCCGATTCCAAGCACAGACCCTGACTATGATGCCAATATGAATGACAGGCCCGATTTCCGTGAGAAACCTTTGTTTGAAGGCATCATCGAATCCTTTGCTGATGCACCAGGTGGCTTCCAGGAAGAAATGAGAGAGATCAATTTCTCCATTGGGACCGAATACTGGTACAACAAGCAATTTGCCTTCCGTGCCGGTTATTTCTATGAGCACCCGACAAAGGGAAATCGTCAATTCCTGACGGCAGGTCTTGGATTGAAATACAATATTTTTGGTCTGGACATTTCTTATCTGGTGCCAACATCTAATCAAAGAAGCCCATTGGACAATACCTTGAGGTTTACGCTGATGTTCCACTTTGAAGATCAAAAGGACGCTCCGGCACCATCTTCAAACTAAAATAACTTTTGCCTGAAGGCATAAATAAAAAGAGGGACAACTGAACATTGTCCCTCTTTTTATTTAGCGCAACTATAAAAATCAAAAAAGCATCTGCAGATCATAAGCCGGATTCTGTCATTCATGCAAACGAGTTTGCATGAACTTCTATCATTAATCTAGGCAATGCATTGCTGACATTGCTCATTCTGCCTACCCCCTTCAACCACTTGCGTAACCCGGCGAGCAACCAGATACCGATGAATCGGTGTTGAAGTATACATGGCATTTCAGCCCACAAGGTTTATCCCAAGTCTCAGTCACCTGAGGCCTGCGTGCGCTCTTACCGCACGTTTTCACCCTTACCCCGCCAAAGCGGGACGGTATAGTTTCTGTGACACTGTCTGTTTCCCGCGGTAAAGCGGAAACCCATCCGTTAGATGGTGCGGTGCTCTACGCTGTCCGGACTTTCCTCCCCCTTCGGGGCGATAGAATCACTACAGATGCAGTTCAATAACGACTCACCATCCCAATTCGTTCGCTTTCAAGACAATTTGATCAAAATTCCGGCAGGCCTTCTTTTAAGACTATGACATTTAGCTATTTATTTATTAAATATTATCTTTATGTGATTTTATGAAATTGGCTTTGAGTGCAAACCGTTATTTGCTTTTGGCTGGCGTCTGTCTGCTGCTGATCGGAGCCATGGTAGGATTTGACCATTTATCCTACGACCGCACTCACTTTGCCCAACAGATTGAAAACAAGATTCAGCAACTGGAGACGGAAGCTGTCAATCAACTGAGGGAAGGAGATTGGATTGGACAGGTGCGGGGGGTTCAGCAATCAGATCGGTTGTTATCCAACCAGTTGATCAACCAGGTGGAGTTTTTAAGCCGCCAGCCATACGCCATTTATCTGTATGACAAGGATAGTCTCTTGTTTTGGTCAAAGCCAGGGCTCATTATTGATCCATCACATCGCGAGTTTAACCAGATCCCTTGTGTGATCAGGGACCATCGTCAGGACTATTACGTAAAGAAGACAGAGATTGCTGACGGGAAGGAATTACTGCAAGTCTATTTCAAAATTCCAATTCTCCCTGAAGAAGAGCAAGCCTATAGCGTCGGCGTTACTCCCTATCGTTTTGGATATCCAACCCCGGATAATGCTACCCTTATACGCGGCATCGACGGATCCCCGATAGCCCATATTCAGTTATTGACCAAGGAGTTCTCTTTTGCCATGCAGACGGCAATACTGATCCTGGTGCTGATGATGTTCTGGACGATTAGCCTGGCCTGGATCCTTTGGATCAATCAGCGACCCGACGGCAAGTTTAGTCCTGTCAATAAAGTATTGATACAGATATGTGGAGTGCTAGGTCTTCGCATGGCGACGTTGTTCACTTCATACCATGATTTTTTTGATCAGTTGACTTTACTGAGTCCTATCATCCAGAACATTGATTTTCCCTATTCCACGCTTGACCTTTTAATTGATAGTTTACTTTTCCTGTGGTTATGTTCCACCGCGAGTAAATTATACAGCAGGGATATTTCGGAGGGTGTTTCGCAACCCCTCGTGACGAATGCGCAAAAGAACTGGACGGACCGGCTGATGACCTTTAGCCACTATCTGGTCGTCATTATGATGTGCGGACTCACCGCATGGATGTTGAGACAAGTGGTCGGGCAGAGCAATTTCCGGCTTGATCTTGGAGAAATATCCCTTTTCAATATTCATCATATCCTGGCGATCATCGCATGTGGCTTGATTGTGATGGGGGTCTTCACCTTTTCCTTCCAGGTGGTCACCCGGGCGATTTTCTATACGACCAATTTTTATGAGCGTATGATCGCCCTGTTAGCCGCAGGTGTGTTTAGCCTTCCACTGATCTTCCTGATTAAAATAGATATTCCGTTTGTTGGGTTTTACCTCGGAGTGTTTATCCTGATGACGCTGCTTGATTTGTATATCGAGCAGGGAAACAAATCCGTCATATGGGTGATGAGCTGGTTGGTTGCGATATCCTCTATGACGGCGCTGGTGTTGTATAAGTATCAGAAGGATTTTGAGAAAATATCCCGATCCGACATCATTCAAAGTGCGTCTGCGGATTTGAAAATTAATCCGGGAGGCTATGAAGAATCCTTCATGGAATGGTTGCCTCATTTACCCCAGAAGTACAGCTTCGCGATCTACCAGGAGGGACAATTGGGATTTGCGTATCAGTATGACTATCCTTTGGTCCTGGCTAAATATAACGGACTTGAGCCTGGTGTTTTTTATGAATTGCCCACCGCCAATGACCGGACAGATATTGCGTTGAAGGAAACAAATGGCCGCGTGATCCTGATCGGAAAGCGAACGGAAGGAGTGAATCAGGCGGTATCCCTTTTCTCGCTCATCTTCACTGTGTTTAGTTTTCTGTTGTTTATTTTATCGGGATTAAACGCATTGTTTGGATTCCTTCCGAAGAATATGGAGCTGACGATTTCTCCACGACCTTCACTGCGGAATAAAATTCAATTGGCTGTGGTCATTATCATTATCCTGACCTTTGTCATTGTGGGCTTACTCACTGTGTACTTTATCCGCTCCAACAGCAGGGCGGATGAAATCAGAAAGTATGATGAACGGTTGAGAAATATTGCCGGTACGATCAGACAGTCTCCAGCTTCTGAGATTGTTTCATGGCGCGAAGACATGAAACAAGCATCACGAATTGCGCTTGCCAACGGCGCTTCCAATAAAATATATGATCCGGATGGCAATTTAATCCAGCAACAGGATATTCCCGGTTTTCAGCAAGCGCAGGTGGCCTTCAAGATGGCCTTTTTACCCAAGCTGATTCTGGATGCGGGTTCAAGAGATTATTATTTATCCGGAACACATTTGCAGGAATCCACACGACAGGGACTCAATGATGTAGGATATGTCACGATTCACAACGCCGGCGTTCAATCCGGCTATATCGAGTTGTCTGACTTGTTCCCATCCGGAGGTGAAGAAGGGGATCCCGGTTCCGCTTTCATTATGACTCTGCTCAATGCTTATGTTTTTATCTTTTTGCTGGCCATAGGTATTGCTGTGTTTATGAGTCGTTCGATCACCGGACCTGTGGCTCAGTTGAGTGAGAAGCTTAAAAAGATCAGACTGGGTAAAAAGAACGAAACCATTCAGTGGGCCATCGATGACGAAGTGGGTGAGCTGATCCAGGATTATAATTCGATGGTCACCAAGTTGGATGAGAGTGCTTTGATGCTGGCCCAGACAGAAAGGGATACGGCCTGGAGGGAAATGGCCAAACAAGTTGCACACGAAATCAAGAACCCGCTCACGCCAATGAAATTGAGTATCCAGTATCTCCAGAATGCAGCGTCAAGAGATGAGGATACAGATCTTCCGGCGATGATCAAGCGCGTCAGCAAGACCCTGATCGAACAAATTGATAACCTCACAAATATTGCCTCAGAGTTTTCGAGTTACGCGAAGATGCCACAGGCTTTAAATGAAGTATTTCTGATCAATGATGTATTAGCCTCCGTGCATGACCTTTTCCGTAAAAGGGAGGATATGGATATCCAGTTGCAGGTGCCGATCAATGATCTGTATGTTTTCGCGGATAAGAGTCAGATTATCCGCGTACTCAATAACGTGGTTAAAAATGCTATCCAATCCATCCCCAAAAGCAGGCGGGGGTTGATCCATATTAAACTAAACTATACGGAGGAGTTTGTGATCATTTCCATTCATGACAATGGGGTGGGGATCGATGATCACATGCGCGAGAAAGTGTTCTATCCCAATTTTACCACTAAGTCTTCAGGGATGGGTTTGGGCCTGGCCATTTGTGCTGACATCATACAGTCCTTTGACGGGCGCATTTACTTTGAAACAGAAAAGGGAGTGGGCACGACGTTCTTCATTGAGTTACCCAGGCATGCGGCATTGGATGACAAGGAGAATACACCGTCTGCTCCTGCCGCCATCAATCCAATGAGGCCCTTCTAAAGAAATGGATTAGCAACTATCTCTGGTTTTTCACTGAGGCGATCAGGCTTTCAGCATTCTGAATAGCTGCTTTTGATGGCGGGTCTCCACTCACCATTTTTGCTATTTCCAATACGCGTTGATCCTTGCTTAGTAACTGAATGGTTGAAGTATCACGTTCCTGATGTGAATCTTTGCTGACATGAAATTGCATCTCCGCATGTGCGGCTATCTGCGGCGAATGGGTGATCATCAGGATCTGATGCCCTTTGGCTAAGACCCGGATGAGTTGTCCCATGCGCCATGCTACTTCACCTGAAATCCCAGTATCGATTTCATCAAAAATAATGGTGGGCAGTGCAGCTTGCTGAGCATATATTGATTTAATCGCAAGGCTTAATCTTGAAAGTTCGCCTCCTGACGCAACAGCCTGGATGGGCTGCATGGATGCGCCTTTGTTTGCGGTAAACATATAATTGATATCATCCAGACCAAGGGGCGAAGGAGTGGCAAGGGGACTTATTTCAATAGAAAATCGTGCATTTGGCATTCCGAGTTCATGCAGAAGTTTTTCAACTTGAGGAATCAGTTTCTTTGCTCCTGTCTTACGTTTAGTGGTTAGCGTTTCACCTGCCTGTTGCAACGCTGAGGTGCATACCAATACCTTTTCTTCTAACGCCTGGATTTGATCACTGATGGAGGTGAGGGAATTCCATTCCTCTTTCAGATTGTTTTGAAGTGATAAGAGTTGGCTTTCATCAACGCATTGATATTTTTTAAAAAGCGCATACAATTGACTGAGTCGGGTCTGGATTCGGGATAACTTTCCGGGATCGTTCGTTCCTGGTCCATCGAGTCTGCTCACCTCGAGCGACAAATCCTGAATCTCAACGCGCAAGGCATCGATCCGTTCGGCGATTTCAGTCATCGGCTCATATATCTTCCTGACCCCTTCCATTTGTTTGGTGAGCTGGGTGAGTTGATTGCCCATGCTATGTTGTCCATCCGTCAGTACGTATTGCATTTGCCCGAGGACGTGAGCTATGGCCTCAGCATGCTCCAACATATTTTGTGCGGATTCAAGTTCTGCTGTCTCTCCCTGTTGAAGTTTGGCTTGCTCCAATTCATTGATCTGGAAATGGAGGAAGTCTTTTTTTCGGGCGGAACTTGCTTCTGATGCTCTCGCCTTTTCCAACGCATGACGAATTTCATTCAGTTCATCGTACGCTTTCTGGTAGGCATGGAAAGCGGTGGTGGCATTGCTGATGGTATCTAAAAGCCTGATCTGGTTTTCTCTGGATTGCAGCGCGAGGTGGTCATGCTGATGATGTAACTCAATCAGTTGATCGGTGATATCCGCCAATTGCTTCAGGGATACGGGCGTATCATTAATGAAAGATCTTGAGCGACCTCCGGCAACAATTTCCCGCCTGCAAATCAGTTGTCTGTCGTAATCCAGGCCCTCTTGCTGAAAAAGCGCTGCCAGCGTGTCATCAGGTAATTGGAAATGTGCTTCAACGACACATTTTTTCTCTTCGTTGAGCAAAACTTTGGAGTCCGCTCTTTTACCCAGCGCAAGGCCCAGTGCGCCAAGTAAAATTGACTTTCCTGCACCGGTTTCCCCGGTGATAATCGTGAGTCCCGGACTGATCGCCATGTCCAGTTTCGGAATGATCGCGTAATTCTGTATGACGAGCCTGTTAAGCATATGTTTTCACGGTGAAAGATTTCAACAAAAGTTAAGGTGGTAAATTTATTGATTAAGTTTTGCCTGAACCTCGGGTTCGATGGGTACTCCAAACTGTTTCACGGTTTGGTATACCTGTAATGCCGCAGCCTGGTTGTTCATCAGCAGGTAACTTTTCATTTTTTCATAATGATACAAGCCCTGTTTGTTATTGAGCTGGATCGCTTTATCCAGATCGCCCAGTGCTTCATTTGGTTTGCTCTGAATGTTTTTAATTCTGCCTCTTTCGTACCATAGGTCAGCATCTTCAGGATGCATGCTGAGATAGGTCGAGATATCTTCCACGGCCTTATCCCATTGCCCGAAAGATTGGAATACAAGTGATCGGTTCTTAAAGCCGTTGGCGTGATCGGGTTTTAAGGTCAGTCCCTTGTTGAAATCCTTAAGCGCCATTTGAAGATTATTTGTCAAGGCAAAGACAGCACCCCGATTGATGAAGTACTCACCTTCGGTACTATCTATGGCAATGGCCCTGTTATAATCCTCCATAGCTTCATTGTATTTCTTCAGGTTGAAATACAGTTTCGCCCTGGAATTGTACAAGGCACCATCCGGTTTAAGGGCAAGTGCTGAATCATAATCTTTTAAGGCTAACTCAGTCATCCCCTGATCCCGTCGGTAATTGGCCCTGTTGCGGTAGGGCAGGGGTGTTTTGTCTGAGTATTTCAATACATGTGTCCACAGCGAATCGCTATCCGCCCAAACTTCATTTTGCTTTAATGTCATCATCATATATACGACGAGCATGCCCCCCATGCCATAGAGGGCAAATTTGCCTGATTTTCCTTTTTGGCTGAGAAGCCATTGCAGACCATAGGCGGCTATAAACATGAGCCCTGCGTAAGGGATATACGTAAATCGGTCAGCCAGATACCCTTGGCCGGCACCGACAACCTGGAGTACAAACATGACATTAAACAGGAAAAAGAGTACCCCAAACAAATAAGGTCTCCAGTCTTTTTTAAACGCCACCCATGAAAACGCCGCTATGCCAATGACAGCGATTGGCGCAATGATGTATACTTCAACAGGCAGATCAGCCGGATATGGATAGAGCGGTGACATCACGAAAGGGAAAATAAACTTTGCCAGGTAGACCCCCAGCGTATATCCCCCTATGAACAATCTTTGGATCAGTGTGTATGTCTCTCCATCATTGATCGAACCTTCATCTTTTAGAAAATAAATACCGACTAAGCCGATGATCAGGGACAATGTAAAAAAGGCCCATTTCTCGAGCACCAGTTTGAACTGGAGTGGCCGGCGGAAATAATAATCCACCAGCAACATCGATAGCGGGAGACTCACCGCCTGAATTTTGGCCAGTAATGAAAAGACAAATAGCCCCATGGCCGCATAGAAATACTTTTTAGCATATCCCGTCCTGACATATTGGATATAGAGCCACAAGGCCGAAAGGAAGAAGGCCCCGAACAGAACGTCTTTTCTTTCCGTCACCCACGCAACGGATTCCACCCTCATCGGGTGTATGCCAAATAGCAAGGCGCCTATCGCTGAACAGAGAGCATTTAGGTTAAGTGACCGGAATATCCTGTAAATAAAAAAGACACAGATAAGGTGCAGAAGGACATTATTGACGTGATAAACCGTGGGGTCCAGTCCAAAAATGGACCGTTCAATAGCAAAAGTTAGAATAGGAAGCGGATTGTAGTTGCCGATGACCGGTTCCGAGAAAATCTTTACGATGTTATCCCAATTGAGAAGGGCTGTATTCGTATTGTTGGCCAGGTTGTAATCATCATCCCAGTTGACGAACTTATTGTTGAACGTGGAAATAAAGGCCAAAAAAGTCAGCAATAACACCCCGCCTATATACTTCCAATCTTGATTATCAAGCTTTTGGAGCAGCGATCGCTTGTCTTTTGCCGGAGACTTTCCGGGTTTTTTATGAGTCTTTTTTGAGCTGGACATAGGTCAAAATTATACAGAGAAGGTGAATATATCAGGTTTCCATACAATATATAGCTCTTTCTAATTTCATTATTTAGCGTAATATATCCAACCTTAACAGGCTTATGTGGCCTGTTAATGTTAATTTTGCGCCATGAAAATCAATGCAGCACAGTTGTGCGAGCTGCTTCAGGGGGACTTAGAAGGTGATGGATCGATCCAGATCACCGGCCCGTCCCAAATAGATAAGGGGATTCCAGGGACCGTGAGTTTTTTGGCAAATCCCAAATACGAAGATTACGCTTACACCACTGAGGCTAGTGTTTTGATTGTACCCCGGGATTTTATTCCTCATTCCCCACTTAAGCCAACCCTGGTCAGGGTAGATGATGTCTATGGGGCAATGATGTTCCTGGTAGAAAATTTCAGTGCGAATGGTATCCCCGAAAAAGGCATTTCCCCGAAAGCAGACATTCACTCCACGACTGAACTTGGCGTCGATCTTACTGTAGGTGCCTTTGTACATATTGAAAAGGATTGTTCCATCGGTGACTATAGTATAATTTACCCACAGGTGTTTATTGGCCATGGAAGCCGGATTGGAAAACATGTAGTGATATATCCGGGTGTTCGAATATACCCCAATACAATCGTTGGTGATCGTTGTATTCTGCATGCCAATGCTGTAATAGGATGCGATGGATTCGGATATCGTCCGGATGAGAACGGTCATTATAATAAGATCAAACATGTTGGCAGAGTAGTCATCGAAGAGGATGTTGAAATAGGAGCCAACACAGTAATTGACAGAGGGACACTGATGGTCACCCGTATTGGTAAGGGTACCAAGATTGACAACCTCGTACAGATCGCCCATAATGTGCAGATTGGCGAACATACTGTGATTGCTGCTCAAGCCGGTATAGCGGGAAGTACTACTGTGGGAAATTTCGCCAGGATCGGAGGGCAGGTAGGAATAGCGGGGCACATTACGATTCAGGACCGAATTGAAATACAAGCGCAAAGCGGTGTGCATACCGGAAAGTTTGCGGCAGGGTCTAAGTTGTTTGGATACCCGGCCATACCCTATAATGACTATCTGAAGTCATATGCCGTATTCAGACAGCTGCCGGAATACATGAAGCGAATTGCAGCACTTGAAAAGGAAATCGCCGCACTAAAAGGAAATACGAAATGAAGCAGAGGACACTGGCCAAATCATTTAGCCTTGAAGGCGTAGGCCTCCATACAGGCAAACCTGTGACCATCCAATTTGAGCCTGCGGATATCAACTTTGGTATTCGGTTTGTGCGTGTGGATATGAAGGACCAACCGGTATTGCATGCGGATGTCAACCAGGTAGTTTCAACTAATCGGGGTACGACCATACGCAATGGAGAGGCTCAGATCAGCACGGTTGAACATGTGCTTTCTGCGTTAACAGGATCGGGTATAGACAATGTTCTTATTAAGGTCAATGGCCCGGAAATTCCTATCATGGATGGCAGTGCCATTGATTTTGTGGAAGGTATTCAATCTGCCGGGAGCATAGAGCAATCAGCAGAGCGTGAATATTTTGAAATCGAAGAACCAATCTCCTTTCGCGATGAGGTCACCGGAACGGAATTACTGGCGCTGCCCGGTGATACGTTTGAAGTCACTGCAATGATTGATTTCAATTCCCAGATCCTGGGACACCAGTATGCCAGCTTGCAGCATATGGAAGATTATGCGACACAGATCGCTCCATGCCGCACATTTGTTTTTATCCGGGAGCTTGAGCAATTGTTTGATCAAAACCTGATTCGCGGCGGTGATCTTGAAAATGCTGTGGTGATCGCGGATCGGTTGATGGAGCAGGATGAATTGGATCGCCTGGCTAAAAAACTGGGTAAACAGAGCATCAGAGTTGAGAAAACCGGTATTCTGAACACCACTTCACTCAAGTTTGAAAACGAACCAGCAAGGCATAAGTTGTTAGATGTGCTAGGTGATCTGACATTATTGGGCAAACCGATTAAAGGAAAGATTGTAGCCAGGAAGCCCGGACACACGGCCAATATAGAATTTACGAAGCTGCTGAAGCGTAAGTTCGTGGAGCAGCGAAAACTAAAGGGTCGTCCAAAAGTCGATCCTGATCAGCCTCCGATTTTCGACATTGAAGGGATCAGACGCTTATTGCCTCACCGTTATCCATTTCTTCTTGTAGACAAGATTGTTGAAATGTCGGATACGCATATCGTTGGAGTCAAAAACGTTACGCTCAACGAACCCTTCTTCCAGGGACATTTTCCAGGCAATGCCATTTTCCCGGGCGTACTTCAGATTGAAGCGTTAGCCCAGGTAGGTGGAGTGTATGTCCTTTCAAGAGTTGAAGACCCTGAGAATTGGGGTACCTTATTGTTAAAGATTGACAATACCAAGTTTAAAAGCAAGGTTACTCCGGGAGATCAATTGATTTTAAAAATGGAATTACTCCAGGATGTCAGGCGTGGAATTTGCCTGATGTATGGAACCGCCTACGTGGGCAGCAAACTTGTATCTGAAAGTGAAATTACGGCACAGATCGTGCGCAATCAACCACCACATGAATAATATCCATCGTAATGCTAAAATCGGACGCAATGTCACGGTCGGTCCTTTCACCACCATTGAAGAGGATGTTGTCATAGGTGACGGTTGCCGGATCGGATCAAATGCAGTCATTCTTAATGGCACTCGTTTGGGCAATAATTGCAGCATCTATCCAGGTGCCGTTTTGGGTGCTACACCCCAGGACCTGAAATTCGAAGGGGAGAGTTCAACACTGGACATCGGAAACAATGTCACAATCAGGGAGTATTGCACGATTAACCGGGGCACCAAAGCAAGTTTTAAAACGGCCATTGGGGATAACTGTTTGCTCATGGCCTATGTGCATGTGGCGCATGATTGTATCATTGGGCATAACTCCATCTTAGCCAACAATGTGAACCTTGCGGGCCACATAACTGTAGGTCACCATGTGGTGATCGGTGGCTTAGTGGCCGTGCACCAGTTTGTCAAGATCGGAGATCATGTGATGGTGGGAGGCGGATCCCTGGTCAGAAAGGATATTCCACCATACGTGAAGGCGGCAAGAGAACCGCTTTCCTTTGTGGGCGTCAATGTCACGGGGTTAAAGCGCCGTGGATTTACCCAGGCTCAGATCCATGCCATTCAGGATATATACAGGGTTTTGTTTGTTCGGGGTAATAACATTTCTCAGGCAGTACGGGTGATTAAAGAAACTATTCCGGCAGGTACAGAAAAGAATCTCATCCTCGAGTTTGTAGATCAGTCAGAGCGCGGCATCATGCGTGGTTTCAGGGCACACAATCCGGTCAATGGAACTGTCTATACAAAAGCTGAGTAAAGCTTTTAACCGAAAGACTGTCTTTCGTGATCTGACTTTCTCTATTGCTTCCGGGGCCAGGTTCGCCATCAGCGGACATAATGGTTCCGGTAAATCAACTTTACTTAAAATACTTTCGGGCGGAGTGTTGCCAAGTGCTGGTGAGGTGCGCTTTATCTATGATGGTGTAGATGTAGAGGATGACCAGGTGTATCGCTATGTGCATTTCGTAGCACCCTATAATACGGTGATTGAAGAGTTCAATCTGATCGAATTATTTCAGATGCATCGCAGTTTAGGTATGCTCGGAGCGCATCCGAATGTTGATGCCTGGTTGGGTAAAATGGAGTATCCGTTTGACCCTCAAAAGCAAATAAAGACGTTCTCTTCAGGAATGAAGCAACGTGTTAAACTTGGCATCGCGTTATTGGACAATCGTCCGCTGATATTACTCGACGAACCTTGTTCAAATCTTGATGCAGCGGGGAAGAATTGGTTTTTTAAAACAGCATCCGCACTGGATCGGAATCAAACACTGGTCATTGCCTCCAACGAAATGGCTGAAATTGAATTTTGCTCAGATGGGGTGAAGGTTGGAATATAGCAAGCAATTAACTTCCAAGCCTATCATCCAGATTTTTCAACCGGTCCTGGATTGATTTCAGACGTTCTACAAGGTTTATTTGCTCACTTAGCGAATTCTTTTCCTTCTTTAATTCCTGCTTGGCGCCTTCCAGCGTAAAGCCTCTTTCTTTGACTAAGGTGTAGATGATTTGAATCTGCTGTATGTTTTCCTTTGTAAAGAGCCTGTCACCTTTCCTGTTTTTTCTGGGAGTAAGGAATGAAAACTCATTTTCCCAATAGCGGAGCAAGGAGCGGGATACCCCGAACATTTCGGCTACCTCACCAATGGTGTAGTAGAGTTTCTCCAGATTTTGCGTGTCGATGGACTTCATTCCCGATGGTTTGGTCCTTAGGTTGAAACTGGATGGTGAATGAGAAATGTGCGCCAGCCTCAATTCCTGCCTGAAATATAGAAAAAATTCTTATAAGAAATAGCTTACTATCTCAAAATAAGGGAATTCTATAAAGGGGGTTACAAAATTAGAGGAGGTGGGATTAGTCGAAGGATTGGTTTTCGATGGCGGCTCTCTCTACCAATTGCTGGTATTCACTGGGACTCAGATCATCCAGGCAGAAGGTAATCGGGTCCACCGGATCACCATGCTGACGCACTTCATAATGAAGGTGAGGAGCAGTGGATGTGCCTGTATTGCCCACAAAACCAATAGTTTGGCCTTTTTGAATGACATCACCGACCTTAACGGTGAAGGAGGACATATGACCATATAAACTGGTATATCCAAAGCCATGATCGATAATCACATGATTACCGTATCCGACGCGTTCATGTTCAGCTTTGATCACCCGGCCGTTTCCGGTGGCCTGAATAGGGGTGCCTCTGGGGGCGGTAAAGTCAATGCCGGTATGCATTCTGTCGACTTTATGAACCGGATGCAGGCGAATGCCAAATCCTGACATGGCATTGAGATTCTTTGCCAACAGATCTATGCGAACAGGTTTGATACTTGGAATGCTGGCAATCATCTCTTCCCGTTTATTGGCTTTGGCCAAAATCGTATCAAGGGAATTTTTCTGGATTTTCAGTTGAAGCATGAGTTTGTCCACCTTTTGCTGTGTGGACACCAATAATTCGCCGGTGTTCGGGAACTGAATAAGACTGGCATATTTATCATTACCACCGACACCACCATCCCAAACCGACTCATCCAATGGGGCCATCCCGAGCATAAAACGGTGAATACCTGCATCACGCTCATGGATTTCCTCAAGGGCCTCGGACATTTGTGTTAATTGCTCATTGACCCCATCATAATGGTATTTCATTTGATCTATTTCCCGCTTAAGGGATAATTCACGCTGACTGGGGAAATAAGTATTGTGGAGGATAAAGAATAGAAAAGCAGTTACTACGGTGGCGCAGAGATACCCAAAAAGGGTCAGCAATCTGAATTTTCCCGGGGTCCTGTACTCCTCAAATGAAAGAGTAGATTCGTTGTAGACGTACTTCTTTCCAGCCATGAAATAACCTGATTTGACTAATTTTGACCGCGCTTTTGAAAAGAGCGAATCGGGATGTTCACGATGGGATCGTTTTGCGAAGATATATGTTGATAACCTGTTTACAAAACATTTTACAAATTATTATATATCATTTTTATCTGTAATGTGTACTTGTTTTCTGGTTACTTCATATATTAAAATTTATTATAATCTATAAGCATATCAATTTAAAACTTATATGGCGAAATCAGCCAATGAAATCCGCAGTATTTTTCTCCACTTTTTTGAAGAAAAGCAACATGTGATTGTCCCCTCTGCCCCTATGGTCAACAAGGATGATCCCACGCTGATGTTTACCAATGCGGGTATGAACCCCTTCAAGGACTATTTTCTTGGTCACAAACCAGCTGTGCACAAACGCATTGCGGACACTCAAAAGTGTTTGCGGGTAAGTGGAAAACATAATGACCTTGAGGAAGTTGGACGGGACGGGTATCATCATACGATGTTTGAGATGCTCGGTAATTGGTCCTTTGGAGATTATTTCAAAAAGGAAGCCATCGCATGGGCATGGGAGTTGCTGACCAAACGTCTTGGCTTGTCCCCTGATTTGATCTATGTCAGTGTTTTCGGGGGTGACCAGGAGGATCAACTTCCGGAGGATCAGGAGGCCAGAGGATTTTGGCAGGAATGGCTCCCCAATGAGCGGATTCTCTCTTTTAGCAGAAAGGATAATTTTTGGGAAATGGGGGACACCGGACCTTGCGGACCTTGCTCCGAAATCCATGTTGACCTTCGTACTGCAGATGAACGAAAAGCGGTCCCCGGTGCAGCACTAGTCAATACTGGACACCCGAATGTTATTGAAATCTGGAACCTGGTATTCATGCAATTTAACCGGAAAGCGGATGGTTCACTGGAGCCCCTGCCTGCTATGCATGTGGATACCGGCATGGGATTCGAACGACTGGTACGTGTCATACAGGGAAAAACCTCCAATTATGACACGGACATTTTTGCTCCGATGATTCATTTCGTGGAGCAGGCTACGGGTATTGCCTATCGAAATGATTATTCAGGTACCGTGATGACAGATATAGCCATGCGCGTATTGGCGGATCATGTGCGCGCCGTAGGTTTCGGCATTGCAGATGGAGAGATGCCTTCGAATACAGGTGCAGGGTATGTCCTTCGGAGAATATTACGCAGGGCCGTCAGATACTATTATACGTTTTTAAATGTCCGGGAGCCATTGATGCATCGACTTGTTCCGATTATGGGCACTTTCTTTAAGGAGATTTTCCCCGGGTTTGCGGAGCAACAGGATTTTGTGAAGCGGGTCATAGAACAGGAAGAGCTTTCTTTCTTGCGTACACTGGAAGGCGGGATTAAGCGGTTTGAAGCATTAAAGGTGAGTGGAAAAGTTATTGCCGGTAAGGATGCTTTTGAACTCTATGATACCTACGGCTTTCCGATTGACCTCACCCGCCTGATGGCTGCTGAAAACGGATGGAGTATTGATGAGCCTGCTTTTGAAAAAGCTTTGCAAGCGCAAAAGCAACGTTCGCGCTCGGATGCCTCCACTGTAACAGGCGATTGGGTTGAGGTTCTCCCAACACAGCAAAGTCCAGTATTTGATGGTTATGATCACGATCAGATCGAACATGCCCGATTAGTGAAATACAGACAGATGGCCGATAAAGGCGGTACCTATTATCAACTGGTTCTGGATAAAACTTCTTTTTATCCTGAAGGAGGAGGCCAGGTAGGGGATAAAGGCCGATTATTCTTTGATAAGGAAGTCATTGAGGTCGTAGACATGATCAAAGAGAATGACCTTCCAATCCATATCACTAAAAAGTTACCCGCTAACATTTCATCGGAGGTAACTACCCGTATCGATGTGGATCGCAGGAGATTAATAGAAAACAATCATTCCGCGACGCATTTGCTGCACGCCGCTTTGCGAGAGGTTTTAGGCGACCATGTGCAACAACGAGGCTCGTTGCTCAATGAGGATTATTTACGTTTTGACTTTTCTCATTTTGCTAAAGTAACTCCGGAAGAAGTGATCCGGATTGAAATGTTGGTTAACCAGAAGATCAGGGAAGATATCAGGTTGAAGGAAGACCGGGGCATTCCCATCGGTGATGCTGAAAAGGCAGGTGCCCGCATGCTCTTTGGGGAGAAATACGGTGAGCGCGTTCGGATGATCACATTTGATCCATCTTACTCCATCGAATTGTGTGGTGGATGTCATGTGCCATCGACCGGTCGAATCGGGTATTTTAAAATCACATCAGAAGCCGCGGTAGCTGCGGGTGTCAGAAGGATTGAAGCACTGACTGCGGTAGCGGCGGAAAGATATATCCAGGAGCATTTTGACCTCCTGGCACAGATCAGAAATGAATTGAAAAATCCTGGAGACCTCACAAAGGCTATCAGAGAACTGATAACGGAGAACAAAGAATTGAGACAGCAATTGGAGGAAGCGGCCCTCGAAAAAGCAATGTCCATCAAAGATGATTTGTTGCAAAAAGTTGAATCGATCAACGGCATGAAGGTGGTGGTTAGCGAAGTGCCTATTTCAGACCAGAAGTTGCTCAAGCAGTTGATTTATCAGATTGGCCAGGAGCTTGGGGACCAAAGTTATCTTATGTTCGGGTCCCGCTCAGACGACAAAGCACAACTGATGCTATATATTGGTGAAGCCCTGGTCAAGGAGAAGAAATTGCATGCCGGCAATATCATTCGCGACCTCGCCAAGCTAGTCAATGGGGGTGGAGGTGGACAACCGTTTTTTGCCACAGCCGGTGGAAGTGATCAGACCAAATTGGGATTAGCACTCGAGCAAGCCAGGAAAATTGTGGAGTAAATCCATATCATCCATGCATAAACCTGAGTTGCAAAACGTTTTCCAGTTGGTTTTGTAACTCTATCAACAAACAGAAGAATACAGCTAACGCATGACCCAAACTAAAAATGTACGCATAGGTGTTGTAGGTGCCGGACATCTGGGCAAATACCATATAGAGTGCATTCAGCGTATCGATGGTTTCGGGCTTGTCGGTTTTTTTGATGTAGATGTAAATCGCTCGAAAGAAATGGCCGATAAATATGCGGTTAGGTCTTTTGACACCTTTTCGTCTTTATTGGCAGAAGTGGATGCGCTTTGCGTCGTGACACCTACCATTACGCATCATGATCTGGCGGTTCAGGCCATTGATGCCGGCAAACATGTTTTTATTGAGAAGCCCTTGACTGATTTGCCGGATACAAGCTATGATCTGGTGGAGCGAATGGCCCGCAGTGGTCTGGTAGGAAGAGTGGGGCATGTCGAGCGTTATAATCCGGCTTATATTGCGGCCCAGAAATTGGGAATAGACAAACCGGTATTCATCGAAGCCCATCGTTTGGCGCCTTTTAATCCCCGGGGCATGGATGTGCCGGTGATCATGGATCTTATGATCCATGATATTGATCTTGTGCTGCATATGGTGGATGCGGATGTGGCACATATCGAGGCCAATGGCGTAGGTGTCGCCGGTAAATCTGCGGACATCTGTAATGCCCGGATCACCTTTAAAAATAACACCGTAGCCAACCTTACCGCCAGCAGAATCAGTCTGAAACAGATGAGAAAGTTAAGATTGTTTCAACGTGACCAATATATGGCCATTGATTTTTTG
>CAZYHJ010000034.1:0-11642 GCA_964646645.1 uncultured Saprospiraceae bacterium
TTCATAGACAATTTCAAAAACCGTCTGGACTGTTCAAACTGAGGGATATCAAACTTTTCATAATGCGGTTCGAAGTTCGGTTGCACCACGGTTACTGCAACAGGTTCTGCATTACTCTCTTTAGTTGATTTACCAATCCAATACGAAAGTACAAGCGGAATCAAGATACTAGCGGCAGGCAAACCCAACCGCCATTTCTCCTTTTCCTTCCAATGTCGGAGCGCACTATAAAGCATATAATTGACAGCCAATACCCATAAAGACCCGCCGAATGCTCCGGTATATTCATACCATTGAATGGCCCAAGGGTATTGGGAAAGCGCGTTGCCCAACGTAAGCCATGGCCAGGACAAATCCCAGAAATGATGTAAGTATTCAAACGAAATCCAAAACGAAATAAACACAAGAGGCGACCATCGCTGATGCAGTTGATGCCGGATCACATGGATAAGCGCCATGACCGTGGCCATAAAAGCCGCATTGAGAAAATTGGCCACTATGCCCGCGATCAATGCGGTGTTCATCACCCAAAACGTGGCGATCACATTCCACAAAACAAACGCATGAAAAGAAAAAAGAAAAATGCGACCTGGCTTTACTTTGCCGGCAGATTGATACACATCATTTTCTAAAAACAAGAGCGGAACCCATGCCAACATAACCGCCCAGGTGATACAAGATGGTGGAAAACCAAAACCCAACAATATACCGGCAGTGGTGGCCAACCCTAACCATCTTCTGTCTTCAGCACGTTTTGGAAAAATCAGACAAATCAGCGCCCCGTAGAATCCAAGGATCATAAACAAGGGCCACCAGCTCCACAATGGCAACTGAAGCATTTTCCATGCAGAGAAAGCACCTGTCAGGAGCAGCAAGCTCCCAAACACTATCCTTAAAGGTTTGATCAAACGAACGTTTTCTTCTGCGCCTTGCATATCCTTGATATCCCGATATAAAACGGATCGGAATGACCGCAAGATACGATGTCACCCGTGGGTCTGAAAGGACTAGCTGATGGCCATGCCGGATTCGTCCGAGGCGGCCTGCACAAAATGCAATTTTCCACCAGCGTCCTGGGCCATGAGAATCATTCCTTCTGATTCCACACCCCGGATCTTGCGAGGCTCGAGGTTGGCGAGTATGACAATATGCTTTCCTGGCAATTCTTCCGGTTTGTAATGTTCTGCGATCCCGCTCACTACTGTTCGTTGTGTTCCATTGACTTCGAGCGTAAGTTTTAACAACTTATCTGCTTTCGGCACGCTTTCTGCAGCGACAATCTTTGCGGTTCGGATATCCAGTTTGGCAAAATCATCATAAGAGATGGGTGGTTTGCCTTGAGTCTCCACTTGCGGACTTGCCGGAGTAGCGGCCGCAGACATTTCATGAAGTTTGGCTACTTGTTTTCCAATCCACTCATCCTCAATACGGCTAAAGAGATGTTCCGGTTGGCTGAGCTGATGATCATCATCGACCAACCGCTCCCCTGCTGCCAATGCATCAAGTGTGTATACCCATGCGCCTTGTTCTTCGATAGGATCCACGTTGAGGATTTTTCTCAACCTGGCTGCGGCGCCCGGCATGAAAGGATGCATAGCAAAACTGAGTGCGGCCACATACTGAATACAGAGATTCATCACCGCAGCCACCGTTTCCGGTTCGTCCTTATACGCCTTCCAGGGTTCATTAAACTGCAAGAGTTGATTTCCGGCAGAGGCGATATCCAGCATGGCTTTGAGGCCACTTCTGAAATCATACTTACTGATGGCATCCTGTACGGACCACATGCGATCAAAGAGATCCATCATTTCCACTTCATGCCAGGAGGCTTCATCATCTCCGCGTGTACCGACGATTGGAGTGTCCTCATCAAATGAAGGCACTTTGCCATCGCAGAACTTATGTGTCAAGACTAAAACGCGCTGTACGAAATTGGCGAGATTGCCGACGAGATCTGCGTTGACATCGGATTGGTATCCTTTCCAGGTAAACTCAGCGTCCTTTTGCTCGGGCATGTTTTTAGTGAGCACATACCTCAGTGCATCCGTTTGCTCCGGATTTTCATTTAAAAATTCATGCACCCAGATCGCCCAATTCCTTGACGTTGAAATTTTTTGTTCTTCGAGATTGAGGAACTGATTGGCAGGCACATTGATTGGCAGATTAAACTGACCGTGTGCTTTGAGGATTGCCGGGAAGATGAGGCAATGGAAAACGATATTATCCTTTCCTATAAAATGGATGAGGGCGGATTCGGGATCCTGCCAGTAGCTTTTCCAATCTTTTCCGTTGTCAGCGGCCCATTGCTTTGTGGCGGAGACGTATCCGATGGGAGCGTCCATCCAAACATAAAGTTTCTTGCCTGCGGAGCCTGGTATCTCTTGTGGTACGTCCACGCCCCAATCAAGATCGCGGGTCATCGCCCGCGGTTGAAGGCCGCCATCGAGCCAGGATTTGCACTGACCGAGGACGTGAGGTTTCCAGTCTGACGGATCGTGGTGTTCCTGACCATCCAGTACGCCTGTTTCCACCCAGGTGCGCAGCCATGATTCATAGCGGTCGAGCGGGAGGTACCAGTGCTTCGTTTTGCGGAGTTCAGGTTTAGTGCCGGTGATGGTGGAGATCGGGTTGATCAGTTCGAGCGGGCTGAGCGAAGTGCCGCAGCGTTCACACTGGTCGCCGTACGCATCGGGGTTGCTGCATTTGGGGCAGGTGCCTTTGATGTAACGGTCTGCGAGAAACTTACCGGCTTCTTTATCAAAATATTGTTCGGATTCTTCTTCGACAAACTGACCGTCCTTGTATAAAGTCCTGAAAAACTCCTGTGATGTTTCATGATGAAGCGGTGAGGAGGTTCGGTGATAGATATCGAAGGAGATCCCTGCCTTCTTAAAGGTATCTTCGAAAAGGGTGTGATACTTATCGATGATCTCCTGTGGCGTAGCGTTGTCCTTCAGTGCCCGGATCGTGATCGCGGCGCCATGTTCGTCGGAGCCGCAGATAAAAGCGACGTCTTTATCGAGCATACGGAGCATGCGGACATAGATATCGGCGGGAAGATAGGCGCCCGTGAGATGTCCGATGTGGAGCGGACCGTTGGCATAGGGCAATGCCGAGGTCACGAGATATCGTGCGGGGGGATGGGTCATAATTTGTGTAATCGCAGGGCGAAGGTAGGAAAAAAGCATAGAGCATAGAGCATAGAGCAAGGGGGCGGGGAGCAGGGAGCAGATCGAAGCGCAGTGCAGATCCCGCAGTGCTGCGAAGCCATTAAGCGGGAGGGCAGGGAGCAGAGAGCGAGGAGCATAGAGCAGGGAGTAGAGGGACAAACTGAGACGCAACGAAGATCCCCGACCGAATTGAAGCCGAATATCGGGAGAGCATAGCTCAGAGAAAATCAAAACTGCGTCTTTTCGTCTCTGTGCGATAAAACCCTGGCATATAGGGCAAGGAACAGTTGTTAGTAAGCCATTGGCAGTTCATTCGAAGTGAGATCCCATCAATGCAAGGCGTTTGGAGTAAAGGAATGAAAGGTCAAAGGTGAATTGTATTATTTTCGCAATTGGTTAAATATCAATGCAATAAAATGAGATCAATATTCATCATCACTACAATGCTGCTGTCGATTCCTTTGTCAACGGCTCAAATCGTCCATAAGGTCCAGGAAAAATATATTGTTGAGAGGACTATTGGCAAAAGATCTTTCATCCAGGCAGATGTAAATGGTGATGGAGAAATGGAATTTATGGCCGATGCGAATAACGTAAATCATGCCATTATCGGAAAAATCTCAGGTAACGATATTCAAGTTGAAAAGTTCTTTGATTATCCCGACTACTCCAATCCTGTACGGGATGTCCGTTATGAGGATAGTAACGGAGATGGCCAAATGGAATTTTTTATTTTGGTGGATGATGTTGGCTTAATTCAGTATGACACAAGTACATACCTGCCCATAGACACCCTGACCATGTTCGAAAATTATGACTCCTACAGGGGAATGGTATTAACAGATATCAATCATGACCTTATAAATGAATGGGTATTGCTGGATAATAGTGACGGAATAGTGGTCATCAATCCTTCCACTCATCAGGTAATTTGGTCCAACACATTATTGGATGGCAACACCTTCCTGATAGAAAACCTCGATTTGGATACTGCGCTGGAATTGGTGCTGGTCAAAAACACCATGATTACCATTATCGACATTGAAACGCTGGTTGTGGAACATACTATTTCTGCATTGGGGATCTCCCAGGTCGACGCGCTGGATATGGATGCGGATGGGAACCTTGAGTTGGTTTATCAATATGAGGATTTTATCGCGATCTATGATCATGCCACTCAAACTATTGTGGATGAATACGAGATAGACTTTCCATTCATTCTTGATTATTTTATTCCCTATAACCTTGACGGAGATCCTGCACTTGAATTGCTCCTGACCAGCGCATCATTCAGCAAAATGGTAGAGGTAAATACATTTCCCTTTGCTTACCAGACACATTATGATGTCGAAGGCATTGAGGATATAGGTTTTTTTCTTGGAAGAGCGCTTGTAACCGGTGAGCCTGATAAGTTATTGTTTACCTTAGGTGATTACCAGGTAGAATATGCCGGCCTGGTGAGGTATGATCCTGTGACTCATATGGGTAAGCTGACCAATATCCGATGCGAACCCAATGCTCAGCTTTCCTATACTTCTTCAGAAAGTTTGCAGACTTACCTTTTCACTCGTCCTGCCGGGGCTCGGGACGAGGTCATCAATATCATCACTGCAGATTCCTTTTCCACATTTAAACAAATACGAGGTGAAGATATTTTCAATGAACCTAACATCTCCCTTGATGCCCCCCTATTTTCCTTTCATGGCAAAGGAATAGCTGAGGATATCATCGCTTTCTCCAATAACTCTCATCTCTCCTTTTATAATCTGTCTACAGACCATCACCAGGAATTCTACTCCTATGTCTTTTCTCAATTCCTTCTGGATGATCTGGATTTTAACGGATCCATGGAACTTCTCCTCAATAAGTTTAATGGCATCCAGGTTCATAAAAATACTACCGGATATAATTTCGAATTCGACTTCACTACCATCCCACTTTCGTCTAATTTTAATATCAGAACAGCCCAATTGGATGATTCAAAAGAAAAAGAATTAATTGCCTTCTACGATGACGAGTTTTTTGTCTTTAATGGGAAGACCGGTGGGCTCATCAGGCAATTAAACCACCCGGTCAATGTGCCTATAACAGATTTTACAAGCTTCACCGATGGCCGTGGTACATACTACTTAGCCTTGATGGGTAAAACCCATGTCTATATCTATGATTTTACCAACGAGGTTCCCGGCATTTCTTTCCCACATTCCGCAAATGAATACTCCAGGGCATCGATCCAAAGCATAAGTCATATTGAAAATGATACCGCTTACCATACCCTCTTCACGTTTACAGATACATTTAAAATATACACTCCTTCCGGTGAAATACTATTCAGGTCCGAAAAAGAAAGGGGTATTTCATATGACCTTCCCAGAATCGTCATAAATGATCATGACCATGATTTTAACGCCAATATCTTTACTTCCTCCCAGAATAAGTTTACAGAATATGAATATGAGATAAACGGTGATTACATCGAGCCCTTTTACCTGACTTCTGTGTATCCAAAGGATTCAGTTATCCTGCATCACTCTTCTCCTTTTATTCTCGAGTTTTCTGAAATCGTCTCGTCTGGATCCATTCCCGGAAATATGACCTTGACATCTGCAAAATCAGGGCTTCTTAATTTTACAGTTGAATCCCTGACAGATCTCCAGGTTAAAATATCCTATGACCACGTTCCGGATGCCCATGATACAATTACCATCAGCATTCATGGTGGATTACAAAGTAAATTAGCCAGGCATCTCGATACTAATTTCGACGGTCTATGCTTTCAAGACAAAGAGCCTCCAATTGTCGCCACTTATGTGATTGATACAATGGCCAGCCATAATGATGTTGCGATTGTATCTCTTCAACCATTGCCAGAATTCGTTTATACTGGGACTAACCGGCATATCCCCATATCCGTTCGCTCCGTTCCTGATCCGGAAAAATCAACACGAATTGCTTCCGTGTATTACGGCATCCAAACCGATAGTCAGCCCAACCCAATCGCTGTACATCCGGTAGATTCCATTTACGATGAATTCGAAGAAGAAGTTTGGATACCCCTGAACACATTCCATCTGCATACCGGTCACTACACTTATTATATTGTTGCAAAAGATTACCTGGATGTTACCTCAGATACTTTCTTCTTTGACATCAAGGTCATTGAAGAATCAGGGTACTATGACAAGAACACAGGAGGTGATTTTCACAGGACTAATTCCATTCCGAACAATACCATTACCTATAATCTCAGGAAAGTTAAGGAGTTAAATCATGCAAACTTTACTAAATTATCTCATGTCGTAGGTGGGTCACAAAACATGTATTACGTTGGTTTAGCTCCGGGATGCTGTAACGGTACTATCAGAAATATTGACCTGACCACCTTTGAAACCAACTGGATTGATACCGTGCCGATGTATAATACAGCGGCTGAACCTCACCTCAACAATGGCATCCTATACCTCTCCAATACTTACTTCAATCCAACGGATCCGGAAATCGCCATGTACGATATCCACACCGGTGCCGAAATACTCAAAAGAACTTATAACTCCAATTCACTGAATGAGGCTTCTCCCATTACCAACGAAGATTATATAATCTTGCCGGATTATGAAAACAACGGCCTCTATTGCTTAGATCGATGGACAGGCGAGGAGAAGTGGCATGCCCAGAGCAGTCCTTTTAATTCGTCGGAAGGCGCACCATCTATATTTGACAGCAAAGTGTATTCGGTTCGCGGCAGTCATATCCAATGTTTCGAGATAGCCACTGGTGCTGAACTCTGGAATGTCCAGGTTGAAGGAGTATCAACCTTCATTTCAAATGATGCCTTGATCGATACCCTTAACAGGCAAGTGATTTGGTCAGGGGAAGATCATTTGTACGCTTATGATGCAGATAGTGGTTTGCTACGATGGAAAGTTCCGTCTTTTGTGAATTATGAAAAACCTGTATTGTATCGGAACGAGATATTTCATTTCAGTAATGATACGATCAGGGTATTCAATGCTACCACAGGTGCTCTCCTCCGGCAAAGAAAACCTAACACTTATGTAGAATGGCAGCCAGTAGCTGCAAATGGGAAGTTATTTATTCCATTGGCCAACACCTTTGAAGTCTGGGACGCAAAGACCTTAGAAACATTGTGGATTGAAAACTTTTCACCCAACGATATCAGCATCATTGACCAGTTCCTTATCCTGAGAACAGGTACCAGGTTCCACATATATGAAAGTTTCAATCAATGCTGTAATCCTACAATCGAGTGGACCGAGACTGAGTTTTTTGGATTTTTCGGAGAGGCGATTACGAGAAAATATACATTCGATACTTTGCCTGTTGTACAAAATGGTATTGCCTATTATGAAATCCTGGCGAGTGATTTTGAGATAGGCGGAAATTGGCAAAAAACCGATATGCTGATTAGGGAACAGGGAGGCAAGATCTATCAGTGGTTTGATTCAGGAGAAGAAATCCTTATTGATTTCAATCTGGATCTCAATGATCATTTCACAATGAACACAGGAATAGAATTGACAGTCATGGATATCGATACGATAATTCTTGAGAACGGAGAAAGCCGGAAACGACTAGAATTACATTGCGATGACTGGCCCCCAATTTATTGGATCGATGGTATTGGTAGCACCGCCGGTTTAGCTTTAAATTACGTTGCCTGCATGTCTGATATTGGCGGAGCACTACTGTGCTTGTCCCAGGACGGAAATCTACTATACGATAATCCAAACTTTAATACGTGTTGGCTTCAAATCGTGTCCACGTCAGAATTGGATATGCATGGTATTTCATATGCTCCCAACCCTGCGATTGACCGGTTAACCATTGAAGATCCTGAGCATCAGCTATCATCAGTTTCAATTTATGATACAGGAGGAAAATTCATAACGTCCAGTCGCGCACTTGAAATCGATATTTCAAATCTTAGTGCTGGTATCTATCAATTATGCTTTATCCTAAACTCCGGAGAAAGAAGATTTAATCGGTTAGTAAAATTATAGCGTGATTATCACTTCATCACTTCCTTGTGCCTGAAGCATGACACCAGATGATCATTGTACATCCCTACGGCCTGCATAAAGGCATAGACGATGGTAGAGCCGACGAAGGTGAACCCTCGCTTCTTGAGGTCTTTGCTCAGCGCATCGCTGACGGGAGACGTGGCCTGGAAATCGGTGATTAATCTGAGTTTGTTGACAATGGGTTTGCCATCGACGAAGGACCATAGGTGTTGGCTGAAGTCGAGGCCCTGGTCTTGCATGTCGAGATATGCCCGGGCATTGGTACGCGCCGCAAAAACCTTTAGCCGGTTGCGGATGATGCGTTCGTCGAGGAGGATTTTTTCAAGCTTTTTATCGGTGTAGCGAGCCACCTTGTCCGGATCCAGATCATCGAATACGGCCATATATCCTTCCTGGCGTCGGAGGATCGTGATCCAGCTCAATCCGGCTTGTGCGCCATCGAGAATGAGTTTGGCGAAGAGGGCTTTGCTGTCATACTCAGGAACGCCCCAGACGGTATCGTGATAATGGACATAGAGCGGGTCAGTGCCGCACCAGGGACAACGGGTAATCGATGTGGATTTCATCACGGAAAAATAGCACAAGGGCGGAAAAGAATCCTGAATAATTGCAATCACTCTCCGTTGATCCGAAGACTACCTCCCGCTCTGCAATCCAGCGTGCCATAGTTGTTGACCGGGGCACTGCTGTCCGGCATGATATTCAGTTCGCCTTCAATGACGATCACACCTTCATTACTGACTGGACCGGAGATGGAAACCAGAGCACCAACCTCCACAGTAAGTATGGCACCCTCCCGCAATGATAACCCCGCAATACTAATCGTATCCCCTGACATGATTGTGACACAGGAAGCCTGCGGACAGTCGCATGAATTTATCACGACCGTGTCATTGTTCATTGGCGAAACTCCGGCAAGCCAATTACTTCCATTGTTCCAGTCACTATTGATTCTTCCAAACCATACCTGACCGGAAACGGGTGGAGGAATGATCACCGGATCTCCGAAAATATCAAGGATAACCTGATCACTTACCTGCATAACATCAGTTAAATCCAGCCCAACCCATGCCGGTGGAAACGTTGTGGATTGCAAATCAAGGTAGTCATACCGTGTGCTGATATCAGGCGCAAAGGGCACCCAGGGATTATTACTTGGGTCCGGATCCAATGCCTCGTTGAGCACATGGCTATTATGAAAGACATCGCTATACGTAGACACTTTTTCCCAATCCGTATAAGTGACCATTCCTGCCTGCAATGTATCCTGCAGATCATCCCTTTCATACCTTCTGTGCACTATCCATGACTGATTAGGATACCGGTAAAGCACAAGGACAAAAGGATATAATCTGACCAACCTGATATCCACTGTATTGGTATCCACGGGGGATAGGTTGAGCACCGATGTGCTGTTGTCCGTTGATTTGACCTCAAAATGAGGAGCGGGACATCCCGGGCAAGAGGGATGATATTGAGACCCATTGCCAATGGAAAGAAAAACATAATCCTCCTGATCTGGTGTCCAGCCTGCAGAGCCGTTATTAAAATTTTTAGGGTTTCGGATCATGAGCCCACCCAAACTATAGGATGGAGCGGGAATGTTATTTCCTGCGCGGTTGGTCACAGTTATATTTCCGGTGAGCACAAAATCACCAGTGGCTTGCCTGAACATAAGTGGTCCCCTGTAGTCGGCAAACCAGGAAACAGTATAGGGGATCATGGTGAAATATCCGGGATGCGTAAGACTGATATCAACTGTTTCCAGCGCTTGAATATTCCAGCCTTCTACTTGTTGAATATCCATCCAGGATTGTACTCCGCAAACATCATCAAAATGATCTGTCCACTGACTGTGTAGAGGTGAAGTGAGGAATAACAAGGTCAGGCGGATGAAAAACCATGGATGCGGTATTAGCCTCATCCTGTAAATGTAGAGATGGGCATGAAGCAAGGGCTGTGGCGTTTATTAAACGAAGGATCTGGTTAAATGGACGGTGGCTACCAATTTATATCTGGCAGAAAAGGAAGTATTGAGGCTCCGGGGCATACTATCGAGAATCACTTGTAAAAAATAGGAATTTAACATTGATATTCAGTGATTTACGCATATAATCCCATCTCACCAATCCGCTGCATTCTATTCCTTACTTTTGAAAAAAATTTCACCATGCCCATCTACCACAAGCTAGGCACCATCCCCCAAAAACGCCATACTGTGTTTGAAAAACCCGGTGGTGGCCTCCATTACGAACAACTCTTCGGCACCGTCGGATTCGATGGCATGTCATCCCTACTCTACCACATCCACCGGCCTACCCAGGTTCGCAGCGTCGCCGAACCCAAGAATGTCATGCCTAAAGTTGCCGTCGAACGCAATATGAAGGCCAGGTTGCTCCAGGGATTTGATATCCCCAAAGGCGATGACTGGCTCGATGCAAGACACCCTCTACTCATCAATAAAGATGTACATGTAGGACTTGCCGCTCCTACCCGCTCCTTAAGTGCATACTTCTACAAGAATGCCGATGCGGATGAAATGATCTTTATCCACCGTGGCACCGGCACGCTCCGGACCTTTCTCGGAAATATACCCTTCGAATATGGGGACTATCTCATCATTCCACGCGGGATGATCTATCAGATTGATTTTGATACGGAAGACAATCGAATCCTGTACGCGGAATCATTTCATCCGATATATACACCAAAGCGGTATCGCAACTGGTTTGGACAATTATTGGAACATTCCCCCTATTGTGAAAGGGATTATAAGTTGCCTTCCGTATTGGAAACCTACGATCAAAAAGGTGACTTTCTGATCAAGATCAAGAAACAGGGCTATCTCCACGAAATGGTTTATGCTACGCATCCGTTTGATGTTGTGGGCTGGGACGGATATAATTTCCCCTATGGGTTTTCCATCCACAACTTCGAACCCATCACCGGGCGTGTACACCAACCACCGCCAGTGCATCAGACGTTTGAGACCAAAGCATTTGTGGTGTGCTCGTTTTGCCCGAGATTATATGACTACCATCCACGTGCCATTCCGGCGCCATACAATCACAGCAATATTGATTCGGATGAGGTCTTGTACTATGTCGATGGTGATTTCATGAGCCGCAATAACATCAAACAAGGCCATATCACGCTCCATCCGGCAGGCATTCCTCACGGACCTGCACCTGGGGCGTACGAACGCAGTATTGGCCAAAAAGAAACACAAGAACTTGCCGTGATGATCGATACGTTTGCGCCACTATCCGTGACAGAACATGCGTTGAAGATTGATGATGGAAAGTATTTTCAGTCCTGGCTGGTGTAGCAGAGGGCAGAGGGCATAGAGCAGAGGGCATAGAACGATAAGTAATAGACAATTGGCAATAAGCAATAGGCAAAGTTGAATAATGCTAAATCTGTTTCTAAT
>CAZYHJ010000034.1:11742-14540 GCA_964646645.1 uncultured Saprospiraceae bacterium
CAATTGGCAATAAGCAATAGGCAAAGTTGAATAATGCTAAATCTGTTTCTAATTGAAGTCCCCTTTAGGGGATTTAGGGGCCAAACGGGGCACGAGGAATATGGCAATTGGCAAAATGAAGTGATATACTCCTGAGCAAGGATGATAATTTATTAAAGCGGATAAAAATAACTTAATGAAAACGTGGGTAGAGATAGATAATCAATCTGATTTTTCCATTTACAATATTCCCTTCGGTATAGGAGAAATAAACGGTGAACCTGTGGTGTGCTCGAGGATAGGAGACCAGGTCATCAATCTTCACACCATAGCGAAAGCAGGTTTTTTTGAAGGATTGGTAAATGAAAAAAGTGTGTTTCAACAAGCTTCATTAAATCCATTTATCCGACTCGGAAAAACGATTACAAATGCCGTTCGGGCACGGTTACAATTGGAACTAACTCATCAGCAATCTCCGCTCAGGCAATTGGCTGATGTGTTTGTACCTTATCAGCAGGTTTCAATGCGTGTTCCGGTTGAAATCGGGGACTATACTGATTTCTATTCCAGCATTGAACATGCGACCAATGTTGGAAAGATGTTTCGTGATCCGGCCAATGCACTGCTCCCTAACTGGAAACACATTCCGATCGGTTATCATGGCCGGGCATCTTCCATCGTCATCAGCGGCACACCCTTTCGTCGTCCCAAAGGACAAACCAAAGCTCCGGACGCTGAGTTGCCGACCTTCGGGCCTACAAAACGATTAGACTTCGAACTGGAAGTTGGATTTATCATCGGCAGAGATACTGCGTTGGGTGAAAATATTACGACCGCAAATGCAGAGGAATACATCTTTGGTCTGGCATTATTCAACGACTGGTCAGCACGCGACATACAACAGTGGGAGTATGTACCCCTTGGACCGTTTCTCGCTAAAAATTTTATATCCGGCATCTCTCCATGGATCGTGACGCTTGAAGCCCTTGACCCGTTTAGAGTCAAGGGGCCTGAACAACAACCAGAAGTACTCCCCTATCTTCAATATAATGGATTGAAAAATTATGATATCCATCTCGAAGTGATTATTGCCCCTGAAGCCAGCCAATCTGCAACTGTATCGCAATCTAATTTTAAATACATGTATTGGAACATGTGTCAGCAATTGGCGCATCATACGAGCAATGGTTGTAATGTGCGGATTGGCGATCTGATGGCTTCAGGAACGATAAGTGGTCCAGATCAGGATTCATTGGGCTCGATGCTTGAAATTTCAATGGGCGGAAAACAACCGTTCGTGATGCCTGACGGAAAAACCCGTTCATTCATAGAAGATGGCGATACGGTTATCCTAAGGGGCTGGGCAGAAAAAAACAATATCCGCGTGGGATTTGGCGAAGTGAAAAACAAAGTACTGCCAGCCCTCTGATTTTAGCCTAAATCCCAAACGACGTATATTTGCATTTATAACTGAAGTCACACAACCTATGTCAGTCCTTACACAAAAAGAAGCCCCGGCAACTTCCACTTCACAGGATTTTCTGCCCCTCAATGGCACCGATTACGTAGAACTCTACGTTAGTAATTCCAAACAGGCGGCTCATTTCTATAAAACCGCTTTCGGATTTAAAAGCCTTGCCTACAAAGGCCTTGAAACCGGTGATAAAAATGTGGAATCATATGTCGTGGTCCAGGATAAAATTCGTCTCGTCCTTACATCACCCCTCCACAGCAACAGCGCTATTGGTCGCCATATTGACAAACATGGTGACGGTGTCAAAGTAATTGCGCTTTGGGTGGATGATGCTACGGATGCCTGGAAACAAACTACGGCCCGTGGCGCGAAGTCATTTATGGAGCCTACGGTGGAAGAAGATCAATACGGTCGTGTGGTGCGTTCCGGTATTCATATCTACGGCGAAACCGTTCACGTCTTTGTGGAACGCAAAGCCTACAATGGAATTTTCCTGCCCGGCTATACCAAATGGGAATCCAATTTTAATCCCGAGCCTGTAGGCCTGAAATATGTGGATCACATGGTGGGCAATGTGGCGCTGGGACGCATGAATCATTGGGTACAGTTTTACGAAGACGTAATGGGCTTCAAAAACATCCTTACGTTTGATGACAAGGACATCTCTACGGAGTATACCGCGCTCATGAGCAAAGTGATGAGTAATGGAAATGGTTACGTCAAGTTCCCTATCAATGAACCTGCTGCCGGCAAGAAAAAATCACAGGTGGAGGAATATCTTGACTTTTATGAAGATGAAGGTGTGCAGCATATCGCAGTAGCTACAGACAACATCATCGAAACGGTTACCATGCTTCGTGATCGTGGGGTAGAATTTCTCCGCGTACCTTCCACCTACTACGACACCGTCCTCGACCGCGTTGGCGAAATTGATGAAGATCTTGCTCCACTCAAAGAACTGGGTATCCTCATCGACCGCGATGACCAGGGCTACCTGCTTCAGCTTTTCACCAAACCTGTCCAATCAAGACCCACGATGTTTTTTGAAATCATCCAGCGCAAGGGCGCCCGCTCGTTTGGCAAAGGAAATTTCAAAGCATTGTTTGAGGCTATCGAACGAGAGCAGGAGTTGAGGGGGACTTTGTAAAGTCAGAGAGCAGAGGGCAGGGAGCAAGGGAGCAAGGGAGCAAAGGGGTGAGTGCAAGCCGAAGAGAAAAAATATCGCGCAGAGACGCGAAGACGCAGATTTTAATTCGACCAAAACTCACTGCTCATTACTCACCATTCACAACTCACCATTCACAACTCACCATTCACAACTCACCATTCACAACTCACCATTCAC
>CAZYHJ010000034.1:14640-28692 GCA_964646645.1 uncultured Saprospiraceae bacterium
ACTCACCATTCACAACTCACCATTCACAACTCACCATTCACAACTCACCATTCACAACTCACAGTTCACCACTGACAACTCACATCCATGAAATCTCCCCTCGTCTCTCCCCTACCTGAAACCGATCCCTCACTCACTGAGCTGGTCAGGTTTTATAATGAAACCCTGGGATTTTGTCCCAATAGTGTGAAGACGATGCAGCGCCGGCCGCATATAGCGGAGGCCTTTATCCGAATGAATAAGGCCGTGATGGAAAACCATGGTCAGGTGACCAGTGCGTTGAAACGATTGATCGCATATATCTCGAGTTATACCACAGGATGTCAGTACTGCCAGGCGCATGGGATTCGGGCGGCGGAGCGGTATGGCGCATCCGATCAACAACTTGAACATATCTGGGAGTATAAGACACATCCTTCGTTCTCTCCCGCCGAACGCGCTGCACTGGATTTCGCTGTTGCCGCCTCCTCGGTTCCTAATGCCGTTACTGAAGATATTGCGGAACAATTGCGAGCACACTGGGATGATGGAGATATCGTGGAAATAGCGGGCGTTGTCGCTTTATTTGGATATCTCAACCGATGGAACGATTCCATGGCTACTACCATTGAGCAAGGGGCCATTGATTCCGGGGAAAAGTATCTGGCTGATCATCGTTGGGATGGTGGCAAACATCGCCGGTAATGGAGCCGATATCCTTTCAAACATTCTTCTATCCCGTTACGTTATCCTGAAATGAAATTGAGGAAGCGCTGGATCTTGTTAGGGAGCACGGTACTCCTCTTTGGCCTGTTATCCATTCCGGAGATGACGCACGTCAATGCCGGTCAAAGCGAATCGCTGGGCAGCGTCCGTGACGGCAAGTTGAAAAATGGATGGCTGCTCCCTTACGAAGGACCGAATTTCAATTTCTTTAGCCGCTTCAGTTACTATATTCTCAACAACGCTTACGTCCATTCCGCTGTGCATAAGACGGTCATGGAGGCTTATGCAAAATGCGAAGTCACTTGCCCTGACAAATCATTTGTTCTGATGGAATGTACGCGTAAGCACGGCGGCCGGATGATTTTCCATTGGACCCATCAAAACGGAACCAGCATTGATTTTATGGTGCCTAAAATCAATACCAATAATGCAGTGCTTTGGTCCAATCACGCCGGACTGACGCACTACCTTCTTCAATACGATGAGCGGGGAAAGCTAAAACTCAACCGGAATACGTCCATTGATTTTGAGACCATGGCCAGACACATCCTGGCACTCGATGAAGCCGCTAAAAGAAATGGACTTACGATCCGAAAGATATTATTCAACACCCATCTTCAGGATGAGCTTTATGCTACTGCTTCAGGTCAATTGATCAAGGAAAGAGGCATCAGGATTATTCCGCATGTGAGTGACCTGGTCAATCGATATCACGATGACCACTATCATGTGGATTTCGAACTATAATCACACGGTCTCCGTATAATCCAAATCTGCAGTAAACGTCTCTTTCATTTTCCATAGGGACAACAAGGCTATAGCCGCGAGGATAGCTCCAACGACCATACCGGCCATCAGGATATCGCCGCTGAACGTTTTGTCACGGAAAAACTGATACATCAGAATAATACCTGGCAAGGAGCCGCGAACAAAATTGGGTACCGTCGTTGTTACGGTGGCCCGGATGTTGGTGCCGAATTGTTCGGCGGCGATGGTCACAAAGATGACCCAGTATCCTACTGAAAAGCCCATGGCCATGCAGAGCAGATAGAAGGCGCTGGTAGAAATACCTTGCGCATTGAGGTATACCATGACCATGGCGAGATTGAGTAATAGGAAAATAGCCATTACTTTCTTGCGGCTCTTCAGGTATTGACTCAATAACCCACTGAAAATATCGCCAACAACTAGTCCGCCATAACACCATGCAATGGCTTGTCCTGCCATAATCGTTTCCGCTCCCGGCACTTGCAGCGCTTTGGCAAACTCCGGTGCAAAAGTGATGAGTACGCCAACTAAAAACCATAAGGGTATACCGATGAGAATACAACGGAGATATTTGAAGAACCTGGCACCATCCGTAAACAACGAAAAGAATTTACCACGCTCCTCATCACTTGACTCTACTTGCTTATACATCCCTGACTCCCGCACACTGACACGAAGGAAGAGCAGCAATAAACCCAATACACCACCGGCGTAATAACACAACCTCCAATCCCCAAAAATCTGGTACACCAGATTGGCCACGATCGCGCCAGTCAATCCGACTGCGGCCACGATCATTGTACCATAACCTCTTTTATTTTTTGGAAGCGTCTCTGCCACCAGGGTGATACCTGCGCCCAATTCGCCCGCAAGTCCTATTCCCGCAATGAACCGCCAAAACGCGTACGCTTCGACAGAGTGCACCATACCATTGGCAATGTTGGCAACAGAATAAGTGAAGATGGAGCCGAAAAGAACAGACAATCTTCCTTTTTTGTCACCTAGTATTCCCCAAAGAATACCGCCGAGTAACATCCCATACATCTGCATACTGATGAGGTATTCGCCGGCATCCCGATTGGCCTGATCGACGAGGCCGAGATCTGTCAGGCTTGCTTTGCGCACGATGCCAAAGAGCAGTAGATCATAGATATCTACAAAATACCCGAGGGCGGCTACGATGACCGCAGGCGTGAGGATTTTCCCAACATGAGTGTTATCCGTTGTCTTCATGTAGCCCGGGGTTAATCTCCTTCTACAAAAGCGGAGATCTTCCAGACGCCTTTGTCATTTTTAAATAAAAACATCCTGGCGTCCATGGGACTGCACACATATTTCCAATTCACCCAGCCTTTCATCTGCCTGTCATAGGTCTCCACATAATACCACTCAGGCTGTCCATACGGATTTGTTCCGGCAGATGGCGGATTGAAATCATCGCCCTGCAAATACCAGATGACATCGTAGGATAACTTGGTTTTAATGGGTGATGCAGTATCCGGTTTATCCCGCAGATTGACATTCTTGCCGGTCACCACGCCGATGCTGTAATAATCATCTTCCAGGTCAAGTGGCATGTCATAAACGTATGGAAAAACGAACTGATAACGACCAGTCAAATCCGCAGTATCATGCAGAAATACCCCTCCGAGTTCAATCACTCTTTTCATCATGGGCCAAAAGCGACTGGAATCATCCTTGATGTTCCACTCCTCAATAAAATCGTTAATTCCGGTGGACATGCCTATGGCCCCAGCTACATCAATATCTACCGCGTCATAGACAAAATGACGATCCCGGCTGTCAATGGCTTTCGATAATTGCTGCACAAATGCATCAAGCGAAGGATCCAGATAGGTCTCATCTCTTGGCGGGAAGGTTGGATTCTGTGAAAATCCTAACCCTGCAACAGCCAGCAGGCCTAGTATCAGATATAGTTGTTTCACCGTTCGAGGTTTCGTTTAGAATCACCAATATATCAGAATCAAATGAAATGGGGAAATCCGCTTTACGAGCCTGTCAGCCAACCACCTCCGACAGTAACCGATGAAAATGATGTGTTCCCTGTTCCCGTTCAGGAGCATACCGCCCATGCGTATAAAACCTGGACCGGATACCCTTCTGTACGGCCTGGACCACAGCCTCATCTTCCATCTCGACCTGAAACAAATCCGCCCCTGCGCCTTGGCCCAATTTAGACTCATCCATCACATATGTCAGAAAACGGACAACTGTTTTCGAAATGGATATTGGCTTCACGATGTTGATTGACAAACCCCATGGATAGAAGTTGAACATCATGTTGGGGAAAATCCAGAAGTAATAGCCCCCTACCCTTTGCCCGAAATCCGGACTCGACGCCGGCAGATCAAACGCCATTTCACCTTCATTGGCTAAACCGAGTTGCAGGTTCGAATAGCAGAACAACTCGGTCGTGTATGAACCATAATCAATGACTGAGTTTAACCCTGCATGCACAAATGGTATATGAAAACCTTCCAGGTAATTTTCACAATACAGCGCCCAGTTAGCGTCCACCGCATAATCATTCGACAAGTCTGGTCGAAATTTAAAATCATCCAGCGGCAGCCAGGCCATGCGGTCAATCATATCTTTAAAATACCGGTCTGGTTGGCTGTCCTGATGCAGTGAAGAAAAAATCCACGGCCCCCATTTGTACACTGGTAATGAAGGGAGATTATCCTTGGTGTTTGGAAAATTTTCCACCTTGCCAAACTCCGGCATAAACGTAAACTTTCCATCCAATTCAAACCTGCGCCCATGATAGCGACATTGAAGTCGCTGCAATTTGCAGGGTTGCTCTGCGATCAGGTTGCCCCGATGGGTGCAGACATTGGAAAGGCAATGCAATTGCCCCTCGCTGGCTCGTGTCAGTAATAGTGGCTCAGGGAGAATTGGATCTAAAAAACTAAAAGGGTAAACACTTCCTGATTCATTTACGTCACCGGCATGCGTGACGAATTGCCAGGATGGAGCAAAAACTTTCTCCTTTATTTCATCAAATACGTCCTCCCGCAGATACACATCTTTTGAGATGGTTTCTGCTTTGGCGATATCCGGATGAACAAAATATTTTGGCATGGCTGAAATGGATGTTTAATCCACGAGCATCTCTTGCAGGATGGATTTAATTTCTGCAATGGAATCAGACTTTAGCACCCCTAATGATCTAATGATCTGTTCTTTTGCGATTGTTCTAATCTGGTCTACCGCGATCCAACTTACTTTACGTTTGAGCGTGAATGAAATTCGGGTGGGGTAAGGGCGTTTTACACTTGTCACCGGACACACGATAATTGTGCCCAGATGTCTGTTCATCTCATCGGGTGATACAATGAGACATGGTCTGGTTTTTCTGATCTCATTTCCGATAGTGGGATCAAGATTTACCAACACTATCTGATATTGCCTCCAAAATCCGCTCACGCTGTCCAGTCCTTTTCATCCAGTACATCATCAATCAACAACGGATCACTGCTCTTCTCCGGCATTCTGGCAAACGCTGAATCCCAATCCTGACGTGGTTTCGTCACAGGCCGTATAATGATCGCTTCGGGTTCAAGGACGAGCTCGACTTCGTCTTCAATTTTATACTTAGCCAACAGCACCTTGCTGAGCCTGATGCCTTTTGAGTTTCCAATCCGAATGATTGCCGTTTTCATGTCAGCACAAATTTTTCATAAAAATAGGTGATTACAATGTAATTACAACATCCATCTTTAACCAGCTTTGTCTCTTTAGAAATACGGCATGTAAAACCGCTCATCTGCTTTCAAGCAGACTTTTCTGCCACTGCTTCCATCCCCAAACAGAAATTAAAGCATAAACCAGAAATAAAAGAGAAAAAAGAAAGGCGCCGCTCACCCAATACAGCCCAACAAAAACTGCATCAATGATGATCCAATAGATCCAGTTGTGCAAATCCTTCCTGACGAGGAGTACCGTGGCCCACACTGAAAGAAATGTGAGTACAGTATCCAGATAGCCATAGCGGGCAGACGCATACTCGATCAGCAACAAGGAAACCGGCCAACTGATCAGCAGGCAAATAATAATAGTGATCAGATGCTTATTTAGGGAGGTTGTAACGATTGGCTTCTCCCCACTTGATGCCCGCCCTTGCATCCAGGACATCAACCCTACGATGCTGATACCTACATAAAATAATTGCAGCAGACCATCGGCCACCAACTTATAATCTGTAAAACTTTTCCACGCGATGCATGCGGAACTGATAAGTCCGAAAATCCAACACGATGGTTTTTCATACGTCGCGAGGACTACATAAAGTAAACCCGTAATGAGTCCGGCCCATTCGATCAGGTCCTGACCTGCCAACTGACCTGCTACGTCATCAAAAAACAAATCGGGCTACTTGACCAGGTCAAACTTATAGTGTACGGTATAGATCATCGGCGTACGGGTCTTTGGATTGGCCTGTTTGAGAATGACCTCGACATCGGTAGTTTCACCAATTTCTTTATCCTTGCTATCAAACACCGCATTGATCACACCCTTTTCACCGGGCTTGAACACTTTAAACTGTGGCCAATCCAGCGTGGTACATTCACAGGAGGTCACCAGTTCAATTTCAATCGGAATATTACCTGTGTTGGTAAAGCCAAATGACATCTCACGTTTCTCGCCTTTCTTCACTGTACCCAGATCAATAATGATTTTATCAAAGGTCAACTCTACTTTTGGATCGGTCAGCGGCACAGTGCCTTTTGCGGGGGCGTCAATCACCCTTGGTTTAGCTTCCTGTTTTTTCTGGTCACCCAGATCTTTTCTGTTGATCTCAATGGTTGTCGGACCGGCGATGATCTTAAACTCTGTACGACGGTTTACGCGATGCTCTTCATCGGTGCAATCGATACCGTTGATACAATCATTGAGGATATTGCGTTCTCCATAACCAACGGCTTCAATCCGGTCTTCCTTGATGCCTCTGGCCACCAGCCAGTTTTTAGCGGACTGGGCTCTGCGTTGCGATAATCTGTCATTATAGGCGTCATTGCCCTGCGCGTCCGTATGCGAAGATAATTCAATCACCATATCCGGATACTCCTTCATGAGGTTGAGCAGGAAAGTCAAATCCTTCTCCGCATCAGGAAGAATCTTGTCATCATCAAAGTCATAGTAGATATTGTTGAGACGAATAGCTTCATTGATCGTGACCGTTTCGGTTTCCTTAGCTTCTTCAGGTTTCTTAGCCAGTTTAATGGTCCGCTTGATCGTCTGATTATCGATGATACCTACAGTATTGAATTCAAACTCAATCGGTTTGTAACCTTCTCTTTCCACAAGGGCCTTGTACGCTTTGTCCGCGTCCAGTGGTACCTGGATGTCGTGCGTATTATTTCCAGTCTGCTGAACGGACTTTCCGGTCTTGCCCCGATCCAATTCAAAGACGGTTACTTTGGCGCCTTCGAGCGGAACATTACCATCATACACACTGGCGAGGAGATCGATGACCACATCCTTGATATGGAACTCATAGATATCATCGCAGCATGTCTTTGACTTGAGTGAACGTGCTTCATCATCCGGCCTGTTAGATACCAAAAAACCTACTTTACCTTCCTCATTCACGCTGAAATACATGTCATCATAAGATGAGTTGTAACCTGCTCCCATGTTTTCAGGCTTGCTCCATTCCTGTCCGTTCCATCCCGCCCTGAACACATCAAAGCAGCCAAGGCCCGGATGACCATTGGAGGAAAAATAAAGTTTGCCGTTGAGATAGAATGGACATTCATCATCACCGGCGGAATTGACGAGCGGACCGAGATTTACAGGACGGCTATACGTTTCATCATTGATTCGATCACTATAGTAGAGATCATAACCCCCAAAACCTCCGGGCATATTGGAAGAAAAGAACAATACTTCCTTTCCAAAAAGCACACCAGGTGCCGGTTGTTTCGCAATATAATTTCCATTGATGCCTCCGAGTTCTACCGGAGCTCCCCAGTTTTGTGCCTTATTCACACTCACAAAGATTTTACTCTCAGAGAGGTCATTGCCCGTCAGTACGGAACGTGTAAAGAACATCCGGCTGCCATCGGGGGCCATACTCGGATTGCCGGTGTGGTATCCTTCGCGATTGATCTTTGATTCAAGCGGCTTCGGTGTTTTCCATCCGCCATCCTTTTTATCGGCTTCCGCGCTATAGATTTTCAGATAGTAATCTCCCTCTTTACCATTCAGCGTGATGAGCTCGCGGGTACGCATGGAAGCGAAGTAGAGATTTCCTTCGGGGCCCAACCATGGTGCGGCATCGGTGTAGGAATAATTAACTGACTTGCCTGCATTCTCCACCACCAGATCAATCGGTGGTTTTGATTTGACCGCCAGTTGAATGCCGGCTACTTCATTGTCGGCGAGCGCAAGAAGACTGTCAGGGACATTTAACCCGGCATAGAAATTAAAGGCATCGATCGACTCCTGGTATTTACCATTGATCTTAAGCACCTGGGCATACTGGAACACGGTATAGGGATACTTCTCGCCCTGATCTTTCTCCACTATTTTTTCTAGCCAACGCTCAGCGCGTGTAAAGTCTCTCAACTTGATCTGAAGTGTTGCGATCTTATTGGCAATCTCCGGATCACGAGTTTCCTTGTAGGCATTTTCATACCATTCGAGGGCAGTATAATAATCCGGAATGAGGAGACTGGCCTCCGCCGTTTCGATCATCATGTATACCGGCACTTCATCTACAGGCTGCGCTGATAAGCGGGACACCGCGACCAACAGCAGTAAACTATATATTGCTCTGCTCATCTTCATCATTAAAATCTTGGGCAAAAGATAATCGGATCTGGTTTGGGACGTTTGTAGATACGGCCAATATACTGAGCGGCGATTTCGAAACCACCCTGACCACTGCTCGCACCGGACAGCGTGGACACATTGATATCATAACCCACCATTACGCGGATTTCCTTGATATCTGCACCAACCATGACCTGTATCGCATCGCCAAAGCCGGCACCACTTCTGTAGCCTAATCCACCTTTCATCACAATGCCTTTTTCTTCATTAAACAGATAATCAATCAGGCCTTGCAAAACAAACGTATTTGCAGCTGAACCCAGTATCTTCTGATAGGTGACATTTGGCATGAACCTAACATTATCGGTCATTAAGGTCGACATACCGATCTGCGCATGCACACGTGGATCTACCTGGTAATTTCCGCCCTGAGATAAGATGGAAAAGTTTGGATTACCAAATTTACCGGCGGCTACACCAATCGTAAACTCATCCGTCTTATTAAACTTAGAGGTAAACTTCAATCCACCTACATGATCGAGGTAGCCTTTGGGATCCATATTGATATTGTTAAGATCCATAGAAGCTCCCGGATTGTTTTGTAATAACCCGTCAGCAAACTGAAGCTTTGAAATGTCTTTGATCTCACGTCCGACAGAACCGGTCTGATACGCGATAGCTAAAACGTTGCTACCCTTTTTATTCATTGCCCAATGGTATGCGGCAGACAACTTAAAGGCTGATTGGGTCAGTCCTGCATCTCCGGAGCGATCAGAATAAAAAAACAGACCAACACCTACCCAGTCGGTTTCCTTAAAACCTTTGATCACCGGCAGATCCACAGAGAAGGTTGGCGTCATATATGCGCCGGCTCCTGCGACGGTCCTGTACTGATCGCGGTACAATCCGGAGATCCGGTACGAACCATAGAAGCCCCCGGTATTGGCCGGATTGAAGGCCAGCGGGGTCATATTGTGGAGCGTAAAATGCAGGTCCTGGCCCCGGATTTGGCTCATGCTCAGCAACATGACCAGACCGACCAGCAGACACAAGGGGAGTCGAAGTATCTTCATATTCAGTATTAGCGTTCTTTCAACCGGTTTTATGATCTAAATTGCCTGCAAAATATCAAATATTACTGTTTTTCTTAACGGATGTCGCCCAAAGCCAATTTTATATGTACAAATGTCTGGCAGAAGCCTTTGATGCTTCTCCTCCTGATGTGGCTTCTACCCTTCTGGGCCTCAGGACAAAAGGATTCACTCGGCTGCCTTGACATCCCGGATCACCTCCATAAAGGCCGTTTCTGGACCGCGGCCGGAACTGGTATCGTGCTGTACACCGGCACCGTTATCAGCCTGAATCAACTCTGGTACGATGAGTACCCCCGCACGACCTTTCACACCTTCAATGACATGAAGGAATGGCAGCAGATGGACAAGGCCGGCCATATGTTTACTACCTATTTTGAAGCCGATTGGTTGTATCACGCTGCACGCTGGACCGGGATGAACAAAAAATCAAGCATCATCGCGGGGACGTGCACGGCTCTTGGACTTCAGACGACGCTGGAGGTACTGGATGGGTTTTCATCGGGATGGGGATTTTCGTGGTACGATATGGCCTTCAATGTGGCCGGTGCCGGTCTTTGGGCGGGTCAGCAAGCGGGGTGGGATGAACAACGTCTTCGATTGAAGGTTTCTTCCACGCACATCACATATCCGGATGAAGTGGTGTATGGTGAGCCAGCAGGAGAGACCACCATTCGGGCACGAACAGATGATCTTTTTGGCACCAATATTTTTCAATCCTTTCTGAAAGATTACAATGCCCAGACCATATGGTTGTCCGTCAACGTCCATTCCTTTCTGAAGGAAGAAAGTCGTTTCCCAAAATGGCTCAACCTTGCCATTGGGTATAGTGGTGAAAATATGTTTGGCGGACGCGAAAATAAATGGGAAGTGGAGGATAACACCTTCATGACATCAGATGAAACATATCCGCGTTACAGGCAATTCGTTTTATCACCTGATATCGACCTGACTGAATTGAACGTGAAAAGCAAACCCTTGCGTATGCTTCTGGGGATGGCCAATATTTTTAAATTCCCTGCTCCTGCTATTGTTTTCAATGGACACGGAGGTGTGAAATGGGATTGGCTGTATTATTGAGAAGCCACGATCATTAAAGGCTGAAGGCTCAAATGAGCCAATGGAAAAAATAATACAGGAGTAGCGCGCCAAAAAAGGTAACTGGCAGTGTGAGCAGCCATGCCAGGGCAATGGTCGTAATCGTGCCGCGTTGCAGATTTTTTAATCCTCCTACACCAACCATACTTCCTGCTATCGCTGAGGATAAAACATGTGTTGTACTGACAGGCAAGCCCAGGCCGCTGCTCATGCCGATGGTGCCGGCCGCAACGAGTTCTGCTGCTGCTCCCTGTGCATATGATAGATGACTTTTCCCAATCTTTTCGCCAATCGTCACTACAATTCGCTTCCACCCAATCATGGTGCCCAATCCAAGTGAAAGTGCAATCAAGAGGATGACTTCGACCGGAGCAAAATCCGTGGTCGTGTTGAGCGATGCTAATGCCTTCTTGAACTTACGCTTATCCTTTGAATCCGGAATAAATGATGGATCCTCCAGCATGTATTTGGTGCTGCTGGTAAAAACCTGGATATGTCGGCGTGCTTCCAGCTTTGCTACCTTATCCGCGTACTGGATATTCTCCATATCGCATAGGATATCATCCATCACACTCAATGGCTTGGCATAAGGACTCGAGGGATTACCATAATGATGAGCTGTGGACTGTTTCATTTGTTCAATCTTATCCCGCACACCATCTTGTTCCAACGAAGGGTTTATTGCATAGAATCCGGGCATGATGGCCAGCAATACGATCATCATGATACCCACACCTTTCTGGCCGTCATTATTTCCATGAAAAAAACTTACCAACGTACAGGTCAGCAGGAGAATGCCCCGGATCCACCATACCGATGGCTTGTTATCATTCTGGGAAGGATCCTTGAATATTTCCTTGTTCTTGATGACATATTTAAAGACATACAAGACCAGGATCACAGCGGTAAATCCGAAAACAGGAGACACAATTAAGGACAACCCAATATCCTGTGCCTTTCCCCAGTTGATCCCGAGTCCGCCATAACTGAGATAAAAGCCCATGCCTGCTCCCAGGATGGCTCCGATCAAGGCATGCGAACTACTGCATGGAATGCCCAGGTACCAGGTGGCCACGTTCCAGGTAATCGCTGATAACAGAATGGCAAAGACCATGGCCATATTTTCATTTTCCCCCATGTTCATCAGCTCCTCCAATGGCAACAAATGAATGATGCTCATGGCGACTGCAATTCCTCCCAACCAAACGCCTAAAAAATTCCACATACCTGACCATATCACCGCAGGTACAGGAGGAAGGGAACGCGTATAAATCACGGTAGCCACAGCATTGGCGGTATCATGAAATCCATTGACAAATTCAAAGGCGCATACCGCGAAAATGGCAATGCCTAATAACAGGAGGTGGTGGGATGACAACTCTGCCAGGGCCTGTTGAATCATAATCTGCTGTGCGTTGGTCTTCGTTTGCCCCAACCAGATTCAATAGCGGCCAGGTTACGCCCCGAAGATAGAACGCATTCGGATTTTTATATCCATAAAATTTGGCTGAAGGTTGACAAATTTGTGATCAGCCTTCCGCTTCAAAGGCGTGATTGTTGGGATCGTTATACGTCTCCTCCCCTTCCCATTTGGCGATGACGGTGGAAGCAAGGCAATTCCCCACCAGATTGATTGTAGTGCGGGCCATATCCATGAGTTCATCGATACCTAAAATCAGGAAAATGGGCTCCACCGGCAAACCAAATGCTGTGGCTGTTCCCATCAGGATGACGAGGGAGGCGCGCGGCACACCGGCAATGCCCTTAGTGGTCAGCATGAGGGTAATGAGGATCAGGATCTGTTCGCCGATCGACAAATGTATCCCGGCTGCCTGGGCCACAAATATGGTAGCAAGAGATAGATAAAGCGTTGAGCCATCAAGGTTAAAACTATATCCGGCAGGCAAAACGAAAGCGGCGATTTTTCGAGGCACGCCGAATTTCTCCATATTCTCAAGCGCTTTGGGCAGGGCAGCTTCGGAACTCGTCGTCGAAAAGGCAATAGACGCAGGTTCGACGATCGCGCGTAAGAATTTGCGGATCGGTAACTTGATGATGAGTGCCACAGGCAGAAGGACAAGCAGAACAAAGGCCAGCAGGGCCACATACAGCGTGGCAAGAAGCTTAAAGAGATTGGCCAGGATACCGAAACCCATATGCCCGACGGTATACGCGATGGCTGCACCTACGGCAAATGGCGCGAAATACATCACAATGCTTGTAAACTTAAACATGACTTCGGTGAGGCTCTCACAGAAATCAAGCATATGCCTCTTGTGAGGTTCTTTTACGAGCGCAAGGCCTATGGCAAAAAGTATACTGAATACCACGATCTGCAATACCTGCCCTTCGGCAATGGATTTGGCAATATTCTCAGGAAAAATATGAAGGATTGTTTCCTGCCAACCAGACGGTGGCGGCACATCAAGTTTTTCTGTTTCGGTCGTGGGCGGTAATTGAATACCCACTCCGGCCTTGCTGATATTGATGGCAATCAATCCTATAAAAAGTGCAAGCGTCGTGACCACCTCAAAATAGAGAATAGACTTCCATCCCATTCTGCCCACTTGTTTCAGATTGGCATGCCCGGCTATCCCCACTACAAGTGTTCCAAAAATCAAGGGAGCAATGATTGTTTTAATCAACTTGAGGAAGATCTTACTGACGACCTTGAGTTCTGTGGCAATGACCGGAAAATCATATCCAAATTCCGCCCCGATGACCATGCTAAAGAGGATCCACGTGGTCAGGTTTTTCCTTTTCCATACCCAGTAGGTCATCCCGGCGATGGCGATCCATCTGAAGATCATGGATACCACCGGATGTATGGAAACTATACCCAGCATCTGGATCGATGTAATGGCTGTCGCGATAAGGACCAGCCCGAGAATGTATGCGCCTGCGCGTTTGCTTACAGTCATGATGAGGTGATGTATTTCATAAAAGCAGGCTCCCAAGGTATCGAAAATTCGGATTTCCAGGGGAAGGACTGTAGGAAGGTAAGAGAGTAAGAGAGTAAGAAGGTGGGAAGGTTTGAGGGTGAAGGAGTTTGAGGGTGAAGGAGTTTGAGGGTGAGGGAGTTTGAAGGTGAGGGGTTAGAGGGTGACGGGTATTTGCATTTTAAAAAGAAACATGTTAAGCGTAGATTGTATCTACGCTTTCGCGTCGGCAAATTTGCAATTTGCGCAACATAATCTATCAGACCAGGGTAATATCACCAATCCGGAGTGCGTGTGGGTGTCTGTGTGGGTGTGAATGCCTAACCTGAACCGGCCTGAATTTCACTATCGTATCAGCGTAACGTCACCATACCTCACTTCCGTTTCACCTGTGACATATACAATGATCACCCGATACGTAAACACTCCCGGATTCATCGCCTCGCCATGCAACTTCCCATCCCATGATACTGTAGGATCATTAGGCTGGAAGTGATCGGCCGTAAATAAAAGATTTCCCCAACGGTCAAAGATGCTGAAGGAGGTAATCTCGCGCACCCCTTCATCCGCACTGATCATGACCACGTCATTGATGCCGTCGCCATTGGGGGAGAAAATATTCGGAATGTAGAGTTTATGATCTGTAGTCACCT
>CAZYHJ010000035.1:0-12447 GCA_964646645.1 uncultured Saprospiraceae bacterium
TCTCACGTCTCACGTCTGACGTCTGACGTCTGACATCTCACGTCTCACGTCTCACATCTCACGTCTGAGGATCCCAAATCTTTTCTCCCTGACATTCTGATTATCTTCGCCCGAAATTCACCCATGCACACACTAAGCAAACACAAGATCATCGCTGAACTCCTCTGGTGGCTATTCACAGCCATTATCCTGCTTATCGTGCTTTTTCCAATCTGGGACAATAAGATACCTTTCCCCTTTTATCCCCAAAATGCACTGCTGATTATCCTTTTTATTACCTTCTCCAGGTACACCCTTTTTCTCCCAATCAGCATCATCGCAAAGACTAAATGGTTTAAAGTGGTCATCATCGGCATGACCGTTTTGTTTACCTGGGTGGTCAGTACATCGGTCAGCGATTTCAGAAATTTTATGGACGAACAGGGACTTCAAACCCTGGTGGAGCACTTGCATGTCACCAAACAAACATCCCTGATGCGCTACATGAAGAATGAGATGGTCTTCTTCGGGACTGGAAGTGTAATATCCTGTGTCCTGCTCGCCATCCGCATGATCGTGTCCCTATGGCGTATGCGCAATACAGGCAAAGTGTAATCCGGACGTTATCCCATCCTTATTCCATTCTATCCTTCAGAGGGACGAACCAGACTTCTCAGAAACTGAATTTCCGCGCGCAGTTCCTCAATAAGCGTATCGTAAACTTTTTGAGCGCCGGGTTCCATGACGGCCGAATTCATTGTGTTTTGGGAATCCATCATCCGCTCGCTATCTGCACGGAGCGAATGGATTTCAATCAGTTTGGGCACATCCACATCCAATAATTCTGCGATTTGGATCAGACGATCAATACTGAGCCTGGTTTTTCCAGATTCCAGGTGGGCATAGGTGGACTGACATATCCCCATCATTTCCGCCATGTATTCCTGGGTATAGCCCTTTGACTCCCGGATCGCACGGATCCTCAGGGCAGGCTTATCGGGTTTTTGCATAAGATTATTGTTTTCATTGATGAAGTATTCATGTTTTCGATAGGAAATTTAAGGATTGTCCCGCAATTTTGAAATACCTATACAGACATCCCCGAAAAATATTAATCCGGCAAACCAGTCCGGCATTGTATAACCCCCACCCGGTTGAAAATGAAATACACATTCTGTTTGTGCTGTATACTTCTTTGCCTCTCCGAAAGCGCCCACGCTCAGGTCAGTGATAAAGTCACACCTGTGATCGAAGGCGGAAAGCTCATCGTAGAATTGGTCAAAGCACTAAGTGCAAAAAAGGATATGGCAAAAGAAGATGGCGGCTGTAAAGGAAGTCACGCTGATCTCTGTATCCGCAATCTCACATCCTCCGGGATCACCGTCACCTTCGAGTCACGCGATAGGAGAGAAGAAAGAGAAATCGTGATTCAACCTGATGGCAGAGAATGTTTCCTGCAAGCAGCCATTGGTATCTGGACCTATGACCTCAGGATTACAGGCACCCTCCAATCCATTCGCAAAGGCGACGTGCTGATCGAAGGGTGTAATCATCTCGACATGACGATCAAATAATGCAACGGCTTTAATGTGGCCCTACATCTCCGGCGCCGGATGGATGGGCTGACGCATAGCACAGCGGGCAACCGAAAACCGCTTGACCAAGAAGTAGGAAGGAGATCCCTGAATCGCCTTAAAAGGATGTAAGGAACAAATCAGTTGAAAATGAAAAAGCTTTATCTTTTACTTGTGGTCACGATTTCATTATTGTCAACCACATTCGCCCAAACAAACACCGTCAATACTGAGAAATTGAAAGAGAAGTTTGCTGAATATCATGGTATCAAAGTGACGGATATCAAGAGCGCAACAGTACTTACATTTGGTAAAGAATCCTATGCCTACGTGAAGTACGTTAAGGATGGAGTGCCATCTACAACTGCACAAGGATTAGAACTTGGAGGACCAGATGGAGGATTCAATATTATTGGTGGCTTTACTATTACTTGTGCGGGCCAGGGATGTTCGGAATGCGATATCGAAGGATTACCCAACCCTGCCAATGCATATTGTGATTGCAAACGTAAGGCACTTGAGAATGGGTATTGCAACATGACCAAATCCATTAATGGTGGCGGAAAGTAAACCATGGAGAGGCAGGACATTTAGTCCTGCCTCCATTTTATTTCCAAATCATTTAAAGATCAAATTTTTAACAGAACCAGGTCTTTCAATATGTTTGGAGCATAAATTTTATAGCTGCGAGAGCGTTGAAATTATGTAAATTGACCTAACCAAATATTCGAACGGTTATGAAAGTGTCACTATCTTTTTTTGTATTTTATAGCTATCTGTTATTTTATCCTGCAATAAGTTTGGGTCAGACAGATCCTAATGTTTTCCTGGGGCGTTTTCTTGATAATAGGGATAGATACCCGGCATACAATGCAAACATTGACTTGGCGCTGAAATATTTTTCCCAGAATGATACAATTTATAGCTCTGCATCTGTTGATTTGCTTCGTGTTCCAAGTGATTCGATATTTGGAGGCCATTTGTATATTGAAATGGACTCCATGGCGTATGGGTATAATGGTAAAGTCCTTTTTGAAATAAATAAGCACGATGCTACAATTCAAAATGCTGATCCAATAATCTCCCCAGGTCTTTGGATCGGCTCCACATGGGTCAATAATTATGTTGACTATTCATTTCTGACATACAATCAAAGCGCCCGAAGTATTCTGGCCAATACTGAAATTAAACACAGGGTTGTTGATACGCTAATAGATCGTCTTCCTTGTAAAGCTTTCTTCTATTATTTGCCTGACGAACCAGAATTTACTAACACCTTTATTTTAGTAGCAATTGATACGATTGACCTATTTGTAAGGAGAAGAATAACATCTACATGGTTCCAGGAAAATCAGCAATTTAGTTCCTGGACCTATCACAATCCCAGCTATAGCCAACAATCCTCCATTGCTAAACTAGATAGTAGTTTCTTATCCCAATACACCCTAAAAGAAGAGTATAAACCTACCATCAGGGACACCGCCTTGAAGTACACCATCGACTATTCCTCGCTGCAGGGAAATATACTTGGACAGGATAAGCCTGTATCCTTGAAAGAAGTTTCTGCAGACGTGATCATCCTCGATTTCTGGTATTCCTCCTGCTATCCCTGTATCAAAAGCATCCCGGAAGTCAACAAGCTCCACGAAAGGTTTAAGGATAAGAATGTCAAAGTGTATGGCGTGAATATCATCGATGACGAGGCAGCAAATAAGAGTCGAATCGAAAAATATATACGCAACAACCCAATGGCGTATGAAACGATCATGGCCGATGGCAAGGCGTACAACTCATGGGTGCAAAACGGATACCCCACACTGCTGATTCTGGATAAAAATTTCAAACTCATTCAGGAGCACACTGGCTATTCAGAAGATATGGCAGAGGAATTGTCAGCTTTAATCACGAAATACCTGGAAAATAAATAACACTGCCTGGTGGTGAATTTCTTAATCACTAAGGACTATAACCTTTATTGATGATTGTGCTGGCCGGTTTTTTTCGCGCCGGACCAAACGACCGGGTCATATGGCATTGACTTCGCCGCCCCGGATCCTTGAGTAAGCCTGTAAGCCTTCTTAATCTCCATCCCGGAAAAGACCTCCTCAGGACAATCCTTGCAAGGCCAGGTCACCACAACGTTGTTGATGATATCGGCTTTACGCAGACCGACTTCCAATTGCAGGCTATTGGCTCCAAACGAAGCTCCGCTGGTCACGGTCCTGTAAATCTTTCGCTCCTTCCCGTTTTCCTGCACACTGATAGCCACTCTGGCACCAATGGCCGCTCTGTTAGCCGTATTTCCCTCGAGTTTTAATACCACCCAATGATTATTGTGCTCATTTGGATTGTCAAAGAGGGTATTGTAAAAGAAATCTCCGTCATAAGCCCCACCAATCACCGCATAGATATCTTCATCCCCATCACGGTCCCAGTCCCCGAAACCTACGCCATGACCCTTCTGAATATTGCCAAATCCACCACTGTAACTTACATCCTCAAATTTGCGCCCCTCCATATTGAGATACATTTTGTTGGGGACGATGGCCTGATAAAGCGGGTTACCTGTAGAAAGATAAAAATCAAGGTACCCGTCTGTATTGATATCTCCGAAATTACAACCCATCGTAAATGCGATTTCATTCAACCCCATTTTAGTGCTCACATCTTCAAACACCAGGTTGCCTTTGTTATGGTATAGCTTGGGTAAAAATTTTAGATCCGCTTTGCCCTCTTTACTCTGCATCCACATCACCGCCGGTGATCCATCGTTGGAGAAGCCGGAAACAAAAAGATCCTCCCATCCATCATTGTCATAATCAAAATTCCAGCAGGGGAAACTCATCTGTTGCGCCTGAACAGGTGCTGTGGGACCCGCTTGTGCAAATCCGGTTTTTCCCTGGCCCATTTGGTTGATCAATAAAATGTTTCCATTCGTAGCACTGGAAAGGTAAATGTCCGGATAGCGGTCGTTATTAGCGTCGACGGCAACGCATCCTTTAAAGAAGGCATTGAGTTCGAGCCCCCACGCCACAGATTCATGTTTGAATGTTCCATCCTTTTGATTCATATAAAGGTCCACGCCTCGTTGATAATCCCCAAAAGACTCATTCGCCTTGACAAGATCCAGCCATCCGTCAAGATTGAAATCCGCCCATGCCGCAGCCTGAGATGGACCATATTTCGTCAAACCTGCCTTAAGGGTAACATCTTCAAATGTTCCCTTCCCGGTATTCATCAAAAGCGTTGCCGGAATATCGCCTTGTCGAATGATCCAGGCACCACGCAGGATGAATAGGTCCAACCAGCCATCATTATTAAAATCCGTCTGATTAAGATGTAAGCTGCCCTGATGGCCACTGATACCGGAACTATAACTTTGATCCGAAAAGGAACCATCACCATTGTTGATGTACAACATTGTTGAATCCGTGTGGTACCATGAAGTAAGTACAAAATCAAGCCACCCGTCATTGTTCATATCATCAAACACAACACTCCCGGCACGTGCATTCCTGTTTAATCCAAGATCCGGGGCAATATCTTTGAATGGCTGCATTTTAACTTTGTTCGAAAACCAGGCTGGATTGATCAGCCACTTTGCAGGAACCTTCTCAGGATATTGCCCCAATGTCATGTAGGCAATGTTAAGCAGATATTTAGCTTCAAGATCCTGCGGAAATTCATTAAGAATGGCTTCAAATTGTTTGATGGCTTTGGTAGAGCCCATAGTCAACGTATGAATCCCACCTCCTTTAATCGGCACAAAGCAGGATTCGTGGTTATGATTTTGGACGCAATTTTCAATTTCTCCATGCCGCATAAAGGCCATCCCTATGACAAACATCAGGTTGCGTTTAGTCGCAGCATCCAGGTTAATGTTATTTTCTACTATCGTTTTATATGTGCGCTCATATTGCTGGATGGATTCCAGCGTTTTTCCAAGTTTCAGGAGTTCAAACGCATACTCCAGTTCGAGGTTGAGGCGCTTGCCGGGATCCGTTTCTCCGTCCATGGCGTTTTTAATGATTATCGCACGTTCGGCAATAAAGGTCGCCGGGATCTTCATCACATCCACATTGGCATAGGCTTGCCGGACGAGCTCGCGGGTATCCTGGACGGTACTTGTATCAACACCTTCCTTTGAATCGCTTTTTTTACATTGTAGAAAAATCAGAGAGAGAAGGGCAAGGATTCCTGTGGAGATGACAATAGATCGCATAATGATGCAAAGATAATCTATGCATCTAACACCTTAATAATAAGCCAAAAGAGGAAAACAAGTTTCTGTAGTTGGGTTATCCTGTGCTATTCTTCATCAGGGTCATTTGGTGGCTGGATTCATGTCATGATGATGATGATGATGAGCATCCGCTTCCACTGATCCAAATGGAACATATTGGTATGGTAATGCCTCTGGGTTGATGCTACCTTGGGTCAGTTTATATGCTTTATTGATGCTCAGGCCCTTAAATGTTTCCTCGGGACATGATTTACATGGCCATTGGACATGCACACTGTTGATTACGCTAGCTTTCCGCAAACCAACCTCCAGGGCAAGACTGTTGCCTCCAAAAGAGGCTCCTGAATTTACAGTTCTGTATATTTTCCTTTCAGCTCCATTTTCCTGAACGGATATGGTCACTCTCGCGCCAATGGCTGCTTTATTGGCCTCTGTTCCTTCCAGTTTCAGGAAGACCCAATTGTTCTTTTCATGGTTTGGATTTTCAAAAAGTGAATTAAAAAAGGCATCCCCATCAAAAGCGCCGCCGATCACGAAATATACGTCTTCATCCCCATCGCGATCCAAATCGCCAAAACCGACTCCATGCCCTTTTTGGATGTTCGCAAATCCACCATTATAACTGACATCCTCAAACTTATTTCCTTCAACATTCAAATACATTTTATTTGGCACGAGCGCCTGAAATAACGGATTGCCAGTCGCCAAATAGAAATCCAGGTACCCATCGGTATTAATATCCCCAAAATTGCAACCCATGGTAAAGGCCACTTCATTGAGTCCCATTTGTACACCCACCTCTTCAAATTTGAGATTACCCTTGTTGTGATACAATTTGGGTAGCATCACGGGGTCAGCTGTCCCAAGGTGGGATTTCATCCAATGTTCAGCTGGAGTTCCATCATTGGCATAGGAAGAAACAAAAATATCCTCAAGGCCATCATTGTCATAGTCAAAAGCCCAGCAAGGAAAACTTTGATTAGGTTCACCCACGTTTGTGGAGGAGTCTGCCAGAACAAATTTATTTTGACCTGTGGCTCCCTGGTTGATGGCAATGTAGTTTGGGGCAGAGAGCGCTGAAAAATACATATCCGGATACCGGTCATTGTTTAGATCTGTAGCAACGCAACCTTTGTAAAACAAGCTAGACGTCAGTCCATAGTCCTCAGAGGCATGTTTGAAAGTCCCGTCATGTTGGTTGATATAAACATCTACACTACGTTCAAAGTCATGGAGTGATTCATTGGCTTTGACTACGTCGAGCCAACCATCCAGATTGTAATCAGCCCATGCGGAGGTTTGGCTTGGGGCATACTTCGTCAATCCGGCATGTAGTGTGACGTCCACAAATGAACCATTGCCGGTATTTTGAAGTAGTGTGCAAGGAAGATCACCATTGCGATGATACCAGGCCCCCCGCATCAGAAATAAATCCAGCCATCCGTCATTGTTAAAATCTGTTTGGTTCAGATTGAGGATACCGACGTGTCCTTTTAAATTATAGGCCTCTGTCTGATCACTAAATGTTCCGTCCCCATTATTGATGTAAAGGATCAATTCCGTATGCGGCCCCCAGGATGTAACCACAATATCCAGCCATCCGTCATTATTGAAGTCATCCACCACCGTTCCGCCGGCAAGACCGTTCCTGTTGACTCCTGTTTTCGCTGCCACATCTTCAAAGCGAGGGAATGGGATCGTTGAACTAAACCAGGACGGATCAATCAGCCATTGCTTTGGAACTTTATGTGGGTATTCGCCAAGGGTCTGATAGCAAATATTGAGCAGGTATTTGGTTTCAAGATCAGCTGGGAATTCAGTCAGACATTGTTCAAAAATCTCAATGGCTTTCCTGGAGCCATAGGTTAATTGGTGAATACCTTTGTTCTGGATGGGAATAAAGCAAGATTCATGATTGTGGGCCTGAATACAGTTCTCAATTTCGCCATGACGCATATAAGCAATACCTATTATCGCGTAAAGGTCCCGTCTGGTTTGTCCCTCTATAGGTACTTTGTTATCTGTCAGAAATTTTGTCACATTATCAATGGTCTCGATGGCAAGTTGTGTCTGACCGCATTTGATAAGCTCAAGCGCATACTCAAAGGTGAGATTTACTCTTTTGTTCGGATCTTGCTCCACATCCAATCTTTGTTTTATCAACGCGGCACGTTCCGTATTGAAGGTGGATGTGAGTTCCATCAAATTAATCTTTTTGTAAGCTGATTCGACCCACAAGCGGGTATCGGCTTCCGGCGTAAGTGCCACAGTATTATTTTTATGGCAATGAATAAAGACGATAATGCATAAGAGGAGAAGGCTGTACTTTTGTGTGGTGGATTTCATCCCATAAAAGTATTTTGACTTCAAGGTTCATACCTAACATATATTAAATAATTTTGTCATTCTAATGACATTCTAACCAGTTTATAATTGGATTCTAAGTAATGGGCATGTATTGCCTTTCAAAAGAAGTCTTTTATGAGTGCAATAACAGATTTTAATGAGTATCGTAGCAGGATGAATGATATCATCCTCTCGCATGACAACAAAGTCATCAAGCGCTTTTTCAGCCTCGATGGCCAAACATATGAAGATGGAGCGCTCTCTGAGGTTACAAAGGAATTACTCGGCCTGGTCGCCTCAATGGTGCTGCGCTGTGATGATTGTATCAAATATCATCTCGGCCGCTGCCATGAACTGGGCGTCAACAAGGCACAGATTTATGAAGCTTGTTCAGTGGCACTGATCGTCGGTGGCTCTATTTTCATCCCCCACATGCGCCGAGCCGCCGAGTACTGGGAACAGCTGGAAGGTAGTGATGAGGTGATGGAGTGAGGTAGTGAGGTAGTGAGATGGTGATGCAGTGATGGAGTGATGGGGGGATACTTGAAACCTCACTGGCGGTCGATGGTCAGCCAACAGTGGAAGAGTGGGTGATGAAGTAATTCACCAAAATAGTCCACTCCTCATCAAGCGTTAATTTTGGTCGCTGCTTACCAGCCCGGGAGTACCAATAATCTGCATTCCACAGATCTCCTTCTTTTCGATGCAGATAGGCATGTATCCATGCCGCATCCTTTGAATCGATATCCTGTACGATATTATGGCTTCCTTCCCAATCCCCTTTGGCATCCAGCCAAAGAGCTTTCAGCAACGGGCCAATCCCTGACGGTGCATGATCCGTTTTCACAGAAAGACGAAATTCCTCTATATTCATCATCATCCATTGCCCCTAAATCCTACTTCGACTCCGCTCAGCACGGCGCCTAAAGGGGACTTCAATTAGAATCAAATTTAACTGGCATTCAATCGCCGTGTTTCACCTTGCAAGCAAAATCTCCCAACACTGTCAGTTCAAGTCTCCGGACATGAACTCAATATTTTTCGCGTCTTCTGAGTCGAAACACAACAACCCTATCCCTTCATCCAAATCTTCAAAAAATTCCTCGCCTCCCGCCACAGTATCTTCCGATTCATCTTTGAAAACACAATACCCTCTCTGAGCGCAATAGGAAACGCGGAGATCCGGATATCATGGCGTTGAGAAAGCAGATAAATAAATTCAAGATCAAAGAGATACCGATCGATGGTCGTCGAAAGAAATATGTCTTTTACATTTCTCCTGAATCCTTTGAGTCCGGCCTGAGTATCGTTGACCTTCAACCGAAGCAGTTTCCCATTGAAAGTTTTAAGCCATGTTGAAATACGCCGGCGTCCGGCAGGTAAGTGTTGATAATAATTTTCATCACGGGTTCCGATCACCGCATCATCGGCAATTACAAGCTGATTGATCAATCCGATCATACTGGCTTCTGTGTAGGGCCAGTCTATGTCCGTATAGAGAATAAAATCTGCCGTCGATGCTTCAACCCCTTTGCGCAAGGCAAAGCCTTTTCCCCGGTTTTGGGCGTAGCTGATCCATTGGACGTCTGCAATGGCGTCTTTGAGTATGGATAAGGAGACGGAAACATCCATTTTTACCGAGCCATCATTCACGATAAAAAGCCTTATTTTTAGATCAGGCAAAGCATTCACCAGGGATTGAAAACGACTGATGACGATCGCTTCCCAGCCGGGAAGGGGATTGTACGCAGGCAGTATGATGTCCAGGCTGGCCATGAAGGCGCCAAAATTACATAATTCCGTGCCGACCCCTTTTTTATGCTCCGCGGGATGATCATATCTTCTATTTTTGCCATCTGTTTATGAGTTATCTCCATTCCCTCAATGATGTTCAACGCCAGGCGGTTACACATACCGATGGCCCGGTCATGGTGATTGCCGGTCCCGGCTCCGGCAAGACACGTGTGCTCACCTACCGTATTGCCTACCTGATCGAGCAAGGCGTAGCCCCCCAGCATATCCTGGCCCTCACTTTTACCAACAAGGCCGCTCGCGAAATGAAGGAGCGCATTACCCACGTCGTGGGCTCAAAAGGCGACAGGGTGTGGGCCGGTACGTTTCACTCTATTTTTGCCCGCATCCTTCGGGTCGAAGCCGCAAAAATTGATTATCCGCCCACATTCACGATCTATGACCGCGATGACAGTAAAAGCCTGGTCGGAGATATCATCAAGGAAATGCGCCTTGACAGCAAACAATACAATGCAAGCGGAGTGCTGGCGAGAATTTCCTCCGCCAAATCAAATCTGATCACGCCGGAACTCTACGCCAAGAATGAAGATCTCGTGATGTATGACCGGATGAATAAACGTCCGCTGATCTACGAAATTTATGAGCGTTACTATAAGCGATGTAAGCAGGCCGGTGCCATGGACTTTGATGATCTGTTGCTCCAGATGTATCGCCTTCTCCAGGAAAACAGGGAAAATGTGCGCGAGAAGTATCAGCGGATTTTCGAATATGTATTGGTAGATGAGTTTCAGGACACCAACTATCTCCAGTATGCGATTGTCAAGTATCTCAGTATGTACAATGGCAGCCGGCATAATATCTGCATCGTGGGGGATGATGCCCAGAGCATTTACTCCTTCCGTGGCGCCACGATTGAAAATATTTTAAAGTTTGAGCATGATTTTCCAGCGGTGGTGACATTCAAGCTTGAGCAGAATTATCGTTCGACCGAACATATCGTACAGGCTGCGAATAAAGTGATTCAGAACAACAACAAACAGATACCTAAGGAAATCTGGACACAACTTGGCGCGGGGCACAAGATCAAATTGATCAAAGCGGTCAGTGATGTGGAAGAGGGCAGGGTAGTGGCCAGCACGATCATTGAGTATAAGAACAGGTTGCATCTCGAAAACAAAGACATTGCCATCCTGTACCGGACCAATGCGCAATCAAGAGTTTTCGAGGAACATCTGCGCAAACAGAATTTGGCCTATCGGATTTTTGGTGGTGTTTCTTTCTATCAGCGAAAGGAAGTGAAAGATGTGCTGGCCTATCTGCGCCTGACCATCAACGAACGCGATGATGAGGCGCTGAAGCGAATCATCAATTATCCTAAAAGAGGTATTGGTAAAACGACCATGGATCAGATCGCCGAGCTGGCGGTAGAACGTGGCGTTTCCATGTGGGCCATCCTGGTGTCCGGACTGCTGCCGGTCAAAGGTAAACTCCAGGGCTTTGTGCAGATGATGGAGGGATTCAGGCGAAAGGCTAATGATGCCACGGCACATGATGTGGCAATAATGGTGGCCAGAGAAAGCGGAATCTATGAAGAGTTGCGCCAGGATACGTCCCTCGATGGAATCGGCAGAATGGAAAACGTCAATGCGCTCCTGGATGGGATCAAGGAATTTGTAGAAAATGATAATGCGGATGAAGGCACCATCGATCGGAGCCTTGCCGCATACCTCGCCAATATTGCCCTGCTCACGGATATGGATGAAGGTCAGGGAGATGAACCTAATTTCATCAGCTTGATGACTACACACACAGCGAAGGGACTGGAATGGAAAGCTGTGTTTGTTGTGGGGCTGGAAGAGAATTTATTTCCGTCCTATCTCTCGATGGGATCACCGGATCAACTGGATGAAGAACGCAGGTTGTTTTATGTCGCGATCACTCGGGCAAAGACTTTCCTCGTATTATCATATGCCACAAGCAGGTATCAGTTTGGTCAATTCAGATATAATGATCCAAGTCGCTTCCTCGAGGAGATTGACGATGAACATATCGAATCAACAGTGGAACGCCGCTCGAAACCATCCTTGCCGGAACCAAAATTACTGGCGGATCGTCCCAGTCGCAAACGGGATTACGAACCTCGCGTCAGCCCCGCAGATTTCAAGCCCAGCCCTTCCGAACAGATTGCCGAAGGGATGGAGGTCTTACACCTTCAGTTTGGCCGTGGCCGGATCATGAGCATCGACGGCGCCCGCGAAAACCGCGTCGCCACCATCCATTTTGAAGAGGGCGATGAATCCCAACGCCGCATTATGCTGCGCTTCGCCAAATTGCAGATTGTGGAATAATGCAAATGCGATAGGATTTGCAGAGACGCGATAGCAAATGTTCTTGCCCGATAACATATGTAGAGACGCGATAGCAAATGTTCTTACCCGGTAAAATATGTAGAGACGCGATTAATCGCGTCTCTACATATTTTACGGAAAGAGGTTTTTAATCGCGTCTCTACATATTTTACGGAAAGAGGTTTTTAATCGCGTCTCTACATAT
>CAZYHJ010000035.1:12547-28532 GCA_964646645.1 uncultured Saprospiraceae bacterium
GAAAGAGGTTTTTAATCGCGTCTCTACATATGTTATCGAAAGAGGTTTTTAATCGCGTCTCTACATATGTTATCGAAAGAGGTTTTTAATCGCGTTCAAACGATGTCCCATCCATCCAATAACAAATTTTTGCCTATTGCCTATTGTCTATTGCCAATTCCCCTCTGCCCTCTGCTCTCCCCTCACTGCATCACCAGGCTCGAACCATCTCTTGGCAGCAAAAGCAATCGCTGCCTTCCTGGGTGAATAATGATATTGTATTGGCTAAGGAATTCCTGTCCGAGAAGGCCATCAAATCCGGTAGGAACGAAGGAAGGTTTTTCTTTGAGGTCCACAATAAAACTGGCAGGAATAGGCATTTCGCCTTCCGGAAATTCGAGGGATAGATTAATGCGGTGCTTGAGGGATTCGATATTGCCTGTGCCCACTACGATGACGGGTTCGAAATTAGCGGTGTTGACACCTGAATTTTTTACGTCAAATTGGAAGAGGTAGTTGGCGGCTGAGCCGGTATCCAATCCAAGCATTTTCTTTTGACCGTTTACTCTGCAGGAAATCACCGGGAGATGATCCACATAGGTAAATCGGGTAAAAGCAGATTCAAGTGATGACGGAATTTCTTTTTGAACCGTCACTTGTTGCTGATCAAAATCAATGGAGATGTAATAGTCCTTCAACACACTCAGACCTATAACAGCATGAATGGGTTGTCCGGTACCCTGTTCAAGGTAAGTGAGATCTGAAAGAAGTGTTTTGGTTTTGCCTTCCTGCACGCCCAACCATTGCCATGAATCAACAATGTAGGTTTTGCAGACAAACGCACCATTGATGCCGGCACAAGGCACATCTCTGTTCGTTGCGGGTGAGAAATAATTTTCGTTGAGTACAACCCCCGGCGCACCGCTATCTAAAATAACATTGACGTGCTGACCATCAATCACCGCCTCGGTCACGATCAGCCCTTTGACTATGGTAGCTGGAAATGAACCCGCCCACACCATTTTGGTATACAGGAGGAGGAATAAGATAAAGAAGCGACCTTGCACAATCCTTACATTAGCGTCAATTCAAAAGGCAGAATTTTAATTTTGTAAGATACTGATAATCAATAGCACCTCGTTTTCAATCTGCCCTTAAAGTAAAATTAGTGTAAAGTGAAAGTAAATGCAAGTTAAATCTGAAGCATGCTAATGATTTTACATTCAGTTGGCGCATTGGTTAGAGCCCAGGGCCAGGCAAACCCCCGGCGCCTCAGGCATATCGCTTAACTTGCCTCACCATATGACTAACCAGACGGCCTCCTATGCTCAAGCGATTAAGGATCTTGCTCATCGGCATGGATTCATGGGTGCGGGTATTGCCAGAGCGGAGTATATGGACCCGGAAGCCAGACGACTCGAGGATTGGTTAGGTCAAAACTACCATGGCCAGATGGGCTATATGGCCAATCACTTTGATCTCCGTGTTGATCCGACGCGTCTTGTGCCGGGTGCGAAGAGTGTGATCAGCTTGATCTACAACTACTATCCGAATACTTCTTCTCCCCCTTTAAAGAGGGAGTCAGAGGGGGTTGGGGCCGGGGGGTTGCCCGTCGAGCCCCGTGAGCTCCTAAATCCCCTAAAGAGGACTTCAGCAGAGCACGATCATCCTCCCCCTTTAAAGGGGGCCGGGGGGTTGCCCGTTGATACCGACATGCTCCAAAATACCAATGAGGGAACCTCAGAATATAAAGATCACTCTGCCTCCTCACGACTCACGACTGACGAAGAGAATCTTAAGATCAGCAGATATGCCTATGGCGAAGACTACCACAAAGTCGTGCGCCGCAAACTCAAAGCACTGGTCAATGATATGAAAGCGACCATTGGTGATTTTCATGCGCGTGTATTTGTGGATTCGGCGCCGGTGTTGGAACGGGATTGGGCGCGGCGAAGTGGATTGGGGTGGATGGGGAAGAACACAATGCTCATTCATCCAAAGAAGGGAAGCTATTTTTTTCTGGCGGAGATCATCCTGGATGTTGAACTGGAATATGATCATCCGATCCGCGACCATTGTGGTACATGTACTAAATGTATTGATGCCTGTCCAACAGAAGCAATCTCTCCTGAAGGGTATGTGCTGGACGGATCAAAATGCATTTCCTATCTCACAATTGAAATAAAGGAAAAGATCCCGGCCGAATTTCAGGATAAAATGGAAGGATGGATATTCGGATGCGATATCTGCCAGGAAGTATGTCCATGGAATCGTTTTTCTACCCCACACACAGAACCTGCATTTGAAATGAGTACCGACTTAAAGGAAATGTCGAAAAGGGATTGGGTTGAATTAACAGAGGATGCATTTAATAGGTTATTTGAAAAATCGGCGGTGAAGCGGGCGGGGTATGAAAAGTTATGGAGTTCAATTATTTGTATAGAATCGAAAAAAAGATGTTGAAATATTTGGATTTATTAAATTTTATAGTATATTTGGTTATCAGTTCGACCCCAATAAGAACTTATATGGCAGTAATTATTTTTTCACTATAAACCATTTTAAGTTATGAAAACCAAGAACCCAGGACTCAAATCCCAGTTACCAGTTTAAGCTTTGCACCATTGGCTTAAATTTCTATCGCTTTGTTATTTTGATTACTTCCTGATGAGCCTATCGACAAGTTGCATTTCATTCATATCAATTGGTCGTTGGTCCTTACCTGAATTTAATACTAATCACATGTGCGCAATTAAATTGAATAGTACGATCTTTTACATTCTATTACTTTTCTTAGTAGATAGCCTTCAAGCCCAACCAGAACCTATAACCATCCAATTTGTGGAAGCACAGCCACTCTGGGAGCACCTGGCATGGGACCCTAATTTTATGACTGCAGATACCACTTCCGATTTAAATAAGTATACAACTTTAGACCCCCATACAGGGAGCCGTTATGGAAATGATTATTATGCATTACATATAGGAACAAGTCCTGAGCCTCAAACTTATGGATATGTGCTTGAAAAGTTGAATATTGAAACTGGGGCATTACTCTGGCAGGCCAATAGTACATATTACAACGAAGGGCTGCAGGATTTTTATAAGGCCGTAAATAAGCGTGCTGACGGTGAATTGGAAATGGTGGGCATTATGCGTTCCGGGGAGTATGTAGATGATATCCCATTAGCATGGGAATGGGGGCACGGGAGTTCAAAGTGTATCAGAAAAGTGATTAATGATAATTCCGGGGAACTCATTGAGATAAATATCAGCCCGGATAGTCTTACACAGATTGGGCCTTTAATGTTGAATTTCTTTCCAATCATTGAAGATAGCTTGTACTTATATTCCTCCAGTGAAGAGTGGACGGTGAACGGCCAATATTCCTATGGATATTCGTTCTATTTGAGAAATAAACACAATCATTTTATCCAAACGCAACCTGTGTCAAGAGTGCGATTTGATGACAATAATGTGAGTGTCAGGCCTTTTTCATATGGACAACCTCAATATATTCAGAGGTTGGGAAAAGATACCCTTGTATGCCTTTTATACAAGGATAAGTTTTATCCGGATAGTGCTCAGGCTCAGATTATTTGGCTGGATATTTCTGATGTTTGGGATATTAAGGAAATTAGGAGAGTAAGTATTCCTCATCAGTTACTTCGGGAACAGCGAGAATATAATTATGTGAAATTCGGAGTTACCAGAAGTTATACTTATTTTATGGATAGATACCGGATCCCGGAAACAGGTGAAAATGTCCTCTATATTGTGTTTTATGGGCACGATGGCAGCTTTATAAGTGATCTGCCAATTATTGATTATGGAGGACAGTTCTATTGGTATTTGCATAACATGTATTCAACAGGGGATGATTTGTATTTTGCTGCCCGACCAAGCTACACAGGTCGAAACGGCTTTGACATTATAAAGTATGTCCCGGAAAATCAACAAATTCAGTATATAAATAGTCTGACTTCTGCATTTCCGGACGAGGAGTTCGACCGCGTAATGAATGTTTGTCAGTTGTATGATGATCACCTCCTGATCATCGGTGCGTATACCAAAAAAGTAGGACCGGTACAGAATTCGGCCATTAAGTTTTATGCATTCGATGCACGGGATTTGGGAGTGAATCTGTCAACTTCGGTTGCTCCCGTGTTGGAGCAGGAACGAATATTGTTGTTTCCCACATTGACGCAAGGGTGTTTTACCATCAGGAATTTACCAGACAACCTGGATCAGGTTATTGTGAGGACGTATGACTTGCGGGGGTATTGCATTTTCGATGGTCGCGGCAGAGAAAACGAAACGCTGTGTCTGGAAGGAGATCATGCAGCAGGTATGTATTTGGTGAGCATTTTACGTACAGACGGTAAGCCATTAGGGGAATTCAAGTTGATCCTGCAGCAGGATTAGATTCGTCGACTGAACGTCAGTTTTGCTTATTTATATTGAAGATTCAGCGGTTCGCAGTATCTTTTGAGGGTCACAATAGGAATTCATGATGACTTTCAAAACACTAACAGGATTAGTTGTTACCAGTCTGCTGACCATCCAGGCAATGGCGCAGGTGATTTATGAAAGGACATATCCTTTTGCGTTTCCATCGATGCAACATCCAATTGAGTTTCCTGATGGATCCACATTTACACTTGGGGAAGGAAGTGATTGCGGAGGTATTGGCAGTCGTCATATAGATGCTGCAGGCAATGAATTGGTGGACAATGTATTTGGAGCTGAAGTCTTTTCCTCCGGATATCATTGGATTGGACATGATTCAGTGCTGATCTGGGCCGAAGAAGGAGCGTTAGATGCCGGGCGGGATTCTTTCAGGGTATATGTCTGGACGCCGGACAGTCTCCATAAACTTCTAAGTATTGGGATAAGAGAAGTGCCATGGGACCTGCATAAGTATGGGGCATATTTATACGCTACGAATAGCCTTGTATACAATCGGTTTGAAACTTTTTATACCTATGATCTGATCACAGGAGTAGTAGAGGACAGCCTGATGGTTCCAGGGGCTGATCGTGTTTTTGAATTTGATGGATCTATTTTGATCACTTCAGTATCCTCATACCCCATACTGATCAATCCGCAACTGGACATTATTCAAATTTGGCCGGACCTGGCTTTTCTTCCTTTTCAAATGAATGAAGCGCTGGTGCTTGACTCTTTTTTACTGGGTCGGGTGTTAACAGATAGCTTAGCTATTGGAATGTTTAATGTCTATACAGAAGTATACAAAGTTGTTGATGTATCTCCATACCTCGATAAGATAATTGATATACAAATCAATAGTGGCTATTTGTTTGTAAGAGGGATGTCAGACATGGAAGATGTTGTTCTTCAATTGGATAAAACAGGCTCTATGACAGACCTGATCCCGCTGGATATTCCTGATGCTGGGAGTGAATGGATTTACACTTATTTCCCTGAAAGGGTCTTTGCCTGGAGGTTTGATGGATTGGCGGATTATAAAGCCAACTATCGGATTTGTTATTCCTATCCGGACCCTAATCCAATCCGGTATGTGGATATCGCCTGGGATACGATATGGGTTGACTCCATATTCAAGCATCCGCCTGAATGGCATGTTCCCGCAACGGTGTTTGTTTCTGCGGTAGTCAATAATCTTTCACCTGATACATTGACAAGCCTTACACTTCATTTCCAGGATATTCCGCAATTCTGGTGTGATAATGGAGTATATCCCAGGCACTTAGATCAATTGAATATTTTGCCTTTTGCTGCGGATACAATTCATTTTGGAACCTGGTCCTATTCTGCTGCGCAGGATTTGCCGTTCAATCGCACATTTTTTATTCAACATGGTAACGAACATCTGGATGCGAATACGGATGATAATGTTATCACCCTGAATTATTTAATCAGCAGCAGTAAGGACATAGCACCTTATTCCTTTTCTGTTTCACCTAATCCATTTACAAATCACCTGCACATAAGTGACCTGTCAGAATCCACACAATTGATTTTATATGACCAGACTAGTCGACGAGTCGCGCAAGGTTATAGTCAGTTGGATAATCTCGGTCATTTATCTCCTGGAATGTACATCCTGCAAGTCATCAAAGGCCACTCCAGTGGGGTCACGAAGGTTATAAAAATGGACTAATTCCCCTATCTTCATCCTCCATTTTTTAGCCAACCGAACGATTTAGCACACCTATGCTCAGGATCACACTTTTGATGGTATTGACCTCCTGCCTGATGTATCTCAGTGCCCAGGAATCAACGCTGCCGCACTTCATGACCGATGCTGAGCAACAAGCCATGGCGGATTACCTGAAGACCCATCATGCCAACACACTTCGTTCGGTCCCCAACCCACCTCCAGGACAAGTACGCACGATCGCAGAGTGGGAACCTATCCAGGCACTAGTGATCACATGGACAGGGCAGCAGACCATACTCAGAGAGATCGTGAGAAATGCGGTCAAAGAATGTCGTGTACTCATCATCACCAATAACCCGGATAATGTTTCGTCCGCTTTAATCGGCGCAGGCATTGCACTGGATTCAGTCGAATTTGTCAACACGCCATTCAATAGTATCTGGGTGCGTGATTATGGACCTTGGGGCGTGTATAAGAATGATGTAGATTCCCTCGCGCTCGTAGATTGGATTTACAACCGGCCGCGACAAAATGATGATGCCTCACCCATTGCCGTGGCGGCGCATCTCAATCTGCCGATCTATGAGGCCACTGTCGCTCCTTTTGATTGGGTGCATACCGGTGGCAATCATCTCCTGGACGGAATGGGCACTGTCTTTTCATCCAACCTGGTACTCGAAGAAAATCCTGAGAAAACAGAAGCGCAAATAGATTCCATTGCCAACATGTTTCTCGGCGTAAATCAATACATAAAGTTACCCACGCTTCCCTTTGATGGTATTCACCACCTCGATATGCACATGTGTGTCATTGATGAAGAAACTATCATCATCGGAGAGTACCCTGATGGTATTTCCGATGGTCCGCAGATCGAAGCCAATATTCAGTATCTGGTGGATTCATTCCAGACCGCCTTTGGCCATCCGTTTAATGTCGTCCGAATACCCATGCCTCCGGATGCCAATAACCGCTATCCGAATCAAGGCGGAAACTATCGCACCTATACCAATTCCATTTTTCTGAATAAAACGATACTGGTACCGACCTATCAGGAAAAATATGATACTACGGCATTACGCATATACCGTGAAAATCTGCCTGGATACAATGTTGTAGGGATTAACTGCAATTCAATTATTCCTCAGTTAGGCGCACTGCATTGCATTACAAAAACGGTAGGAGTGCATAACCCTTTATGGATCGCGCATTCACGACTGAGAGATTCAGACGATCCTGAGCGTGAATATCCGGTTTCCGCCATCATTAAACATCGGGAAGGCATTGCCAGTGCGGAATTGTATTACAGAGTATCTCCAGACTCCGTATACACGATGGTGCCCATGGTATTGGTCGATTCTGCCGCTGATCAATGGGCCGCCTTGATTCCAGCGCAGACTGCAGGTACTGAGGTACAGTATTACATTCATGCCATTGCTAATAATGGTCAGGAACAAGTCAGACCCATTGTTGCCCCTCAGGGTTATTTCCATTTCCGGGTATTGGGCGAACCCGCCAATATTCCACCGACGGTTAGCATTGTTTCGCCTGAGGATGGTGCTGTATTTTCTATAGACAAAGGTTTGCTCAAGATTGTGGTGGAAGCAGAGAATCCTGATGGGGACGTGCCCTTATGCCATATTTTTATCAATGGTATAGAGGATATTGTGATCGGATCGGACTCTTTCAGTATAAGTTGGGTTATTCCCGGAGAAGGGAATTTTACTTTTTATATAGAGGCAGAGGATGAAGAGGGTGCAATCGGCAGAAGTGATACGCTTCATATCACTATCACCGAATCTACAGGTACGACGCTCTTGGATTCAAACAAACTGTTTTCTGTTTTTCCAAATCCGGTCTCGGATATGCTCCACGTTACTTGCGGGCAATATCTTCCCCCACCAAGCATTTCCATCCTGGATGTACAGGGAAATGAAGTATATAAAACGTCCGGGGACCTCAACCAGGGACTTGCGATTGATATGTCCGATTTACCTCAGGGGATATATTTCTTGTCCTTCGTAATGGACCAGAGAGTAGTGGTGTATAGAGTGGTGAAGTTGTAAGGTGAGTTGTTCAATGATCGCACTGGTGTCGTTTCGGCTCCGCTCAACGACCCATGTCTATACACAAAAAAAAGATCCGATATATAAATAAAATTTTTAAAAAAGATTTCAATGTTGATTTATGCTACGCAAAAAGAAATAGAAGACGTTGAGCGGAGCCGAAACTTCAATTTGAATAATCTGTCGCTTTGGTGAGATTAAAAAAAGGTCTGTGGGTGAGTAGAAATTACGGTCGTTGAGCGGAGCCGAAACGAACGTAAATTGTACTCAATCAAATGATCCGATTTATAATACTACTGTTGAAACATGATTACATTGTTCATTTCGACTTCGCTCAATGAACTAAATGATTGTGGAAGTCGAAACACAGAAGACGTTGAGCGGAGCCGAAACGTCAATAGGAATAACCTGTCGAACTGGTTAGATTAAGAATAAGTCTGTGGGTGAGTAGAAATTACGGTCGTTGAGCGGAGCCGAAACGACATATGCGGAGCCGAAACGACATATGCGGAGTGCCGAAACGACATCTATTCAAAGTCGAAATACCCAATCGTTGATTCCGTAATAATTATTTTATATCAACCTTTTCACCCCCACATGCCCCTCATACAACTGATCCCTTTCCGGATCAAAGTTGATAACCAATAGTCCGGGAGACTTTCCCTTTTCCAGGCCCCCCATCTGATCATCCATACCCAGTGCTTTTGCGCCGTTGATCGTAGCCCACTGCAGCAGCATATCAAAGGGTACGTAAGACTGATAACGGGCAATCGTTTTCATTTCTTCAAGAATGGACAACTGCCAGTTGGAGGTCAGACTGTCCGTACCAATGGTCATACGCGCACCGGCATCGATGAAATATTGATATCGCGGCAACGCATTTTCAATGTACAGATTGGCATTAGGACAGGTGGCCCAAAAGACATGATCACTCCATGCATGCGCGGCTTCAATATCCTCCGGCTGTGTAAGTGTATTGTGCACAAACAAGGTTCGCTGTGCCGGATCCATATGCTGCAGGGCATAATAAATGGATGGCCGGCCCGTAGGTTTGAAATGATCCAGGTTCAGGCCAAAGCTCGCGTAGAACGGATAGAAGTCACCAGCACCTTTTGTAAAGAAATCTTCTTCCGCCTGCGTTTCCTGGTTGTGTATACTCACCGTGACACCAGCCCCATTCAGTTCATGTGTACGCCGGAACAATCCGGGTGAAACAGAATAGGGAGCATGCGGCACAGCTGCTTTTGGACCGGGAGCTGTAGTGAATACATCCAGGTTGCCACTGATCATTTTATCCGTCAATGACTCCTGAAGAAAATCAAACATTTCTACAAAACTGTAATACCTGATCCGGCTCTGTTGTTTGACTAAAAAAGTATCCGCTTTGTTGCAGATATCTCCCACGGCCTGGATCCCATTGTTCCACATATATGCATCGGCATCCCTTATCGCATCATCAATCATCTTTGGATCCACGTCGCGATATTTCACCACATGTTGGAGGAAAGGGAGCAGACCCGTCCCAGTCGGGGCCTTTCCTTTCAGATGGGACAACTCAAGATGACAATGTGTATTGATAAACCCTGGTACAAGGATGCCCTGATGAAATTCCAGTAGATCTGAAGATACATGATGCCGGGTAGTTACATCCACAATGCGGTCCTCATCGGTCACCACAACGCCTTGATAGATGCGGGCTGAATGAACAGGGTAAATCCAATCTGCCGTATGGAAACGAAATCCCATTAATAGGATTTTACGATCAATCCATTGATCATGCGCGGTTCAAACCATGTACTTTTTGGCGGTAATGTCCCGTGGCTGTCTGAAACTTTAACGAGTTCATCAAACTGAACCGGAAAGATGCAGAATCCTACATGATGATCAGACATCCGTGCCTTTTGAGCTACCGCCTCCGCTCCGAGGTCACCTGAAACATAAGAAACCCTCGCATCGGTGCGAACATCCCGTATGCCGAGAATATTTCCGATGATCTCATGATCAAGAATATCCGCGTCAAGCACAGCCGCAAGTTTTTTATACCGCTTGAGTACTTCAGGCTTCCAGCGTAATAAATACCATTCATCCTGCAGGACCATCGCAAGGTCATGCTTCTGTTTGGGTTTCATCGCTTTTCCCAACAATTCAATATCACAGTACCGGCTAACCTCGGCTACAAAACGGGAATGCTTAAGATGATATGGCAGTTCAACTACTTTATTGTAGTCCAGGATATCAAGCTGATCAAATGGGAAGAACGCGCAAAGAATCTGGGAATAATCCTTACCCTTTTTACTCCCTTGAAGTTTGAGCAGTTTTTCAGCAGTACTGCATCGGTGATGACCATCGGCGATGTACACTTTCGGTATGTGGGACTTATACAATGCCTCCAGGTTCGCCCCTTCCTTCTGTGGTATCTGATAGAGATTATATTCGTGATGATTTCCTTTTGTGGAAAAGGTGATAAAGGGTTTCCGCTTCTTCTTTTGTTTCGCTATTTCTGTTGAAATCTCCTTGATCACAGGGTGACACAGGAGCACTGGTTTCACCATCGCCCCCCGTTGCAGTAAAATTTTCAACATGGACTGTTCACTGCTGGCAATGGTTTCTTCATGCCGCACGATTTTGCCCTTGGTATAATCCCCAATGTCCAGGCAGGCCACAAGTCCGGTGTGCACACGCTCACCCGAACGAATTTCCATGATATAAAATGCACTGTCTTCCGCATGATCAAAAAATCCGCTGCGATAGTATTCCGCGTAATCATCCCGTACGGTCCCAAAAAACGAATCAGGAGAAGCAATCAGGTCTTCGTGCGGATAGATGGCTTTGAAAGGGAAAAGTTTCATGGCTCCTGTTGATTCAGTTCAATACCGATCGGTTCAGATCAAATGTTATTTGGGTCGATGAATGGCAAGGACACCACGCGGGCACTGATCATTTTGGTTCCGGCCTTTACATTAAAAGTAGATCCAATGGCTGAATATTCAACAGGAACGTACGCCATTCCTAATGGTATTTGCAGCGTGGGGGACATTGTACCACTGGTCACTACTCCGATCTCCCGTTCACCCGCATCACAAACAGGATACCCATGCCGGGGAACACGACGGTCATCCACAACAAAGCCGACTAACTTTTTACTGACGCCTTCTTTCTTGTGTTTTGTAAAAATCCCTTTCGATGGAAAATCTGCTTTTTTATTGAGCTTCGTGATCCATCCCAGCCCGGCTTCGATCACAGACGTAGTATCATCAATATCATTTCCATAAAGGCAAAAGCCCATTTCCAGGCGTAAGGTATCCCTGGCTCCGAGACCCGCAGGAACTGGTTTGACCGGATGATCCAAACTCATGATCGTATCCCAAAGCGAAACGAGATGATTGCTTTCGACATACAATTCAAATCCTCCCGAACCGGTATATCCTGTGGCAGAAATCAATACATTATCGATCCCTGCGACAGTGCCTTTTGCAAAATGATAGTACTCAATAGCATCAAGGTTCACATCAGTTAAAGGCTGCAGAAGCTTTTTAGCCAAAGGGCCCTGAACGGCCAGTAGACCTGTTTTGTCAGAGATGTCAATGATGCGGGTATCAAAGGCACTCGCATATTGCTGGATATGATCCCAGTCCTTGTGTATGTTGGAAGCATTGACCACCAACATAAACGCCTGTTCGCCTTCTGCGCACATATCTTCCGGCAAGCGGTATACCAGCATATCATCTACGATACCACCGTTTTCGTTTGGGAGACAGGAATATTGCGCCTGACCAATCTTAAGGGCAGCGGCATCATTTGAACTGATACGTTGTACCAGGTCGAGGGCTTGCTTGCCTTTAACGGTAAATTCACCCATGTGGGAAACGTCAAATACGCCCACGCTTTTACGCACCGCATGATGCTCGTCCTGAATACTGGTATACTGCACCGGCATATTGTATCCGGCAAACTCAACCATTTTGGCACCCAGGTCGATGTGTCTTGATTCTAAAGGTGTAGAAAGGATCATAATAGTAGTTGGTTATCGTATGTTGATTTGTTTAATGCTGTCGCCCATTTCGATTTTATGCACGACCTCCATACCGGCGGTCACTTTGCCGATAATGGTGTATCGTCCGTCGAGGTGTGGGGTAGGGGAATGTGTGATAAAAAACTGAGGCCCTTCGGTGTCAGGACCTGCAGATGCGATGCCGACATAGCCTTCATCATCGTAGTAGGTATCAGTTAGTTCAGAACGCAAGGTGAAATCAAGACTACCAAATCCATCCCCACGCGGGCAACCGGTTTGAATTACAAAATTGGGCACTACCCGATGAAAGGCTTTACCATTATAATACCCCTGACGGACAAGCGCAACAAAACTTGATACTGATTCGGGTGCACGCTCCGGAAATAGGGTCATTGAAATATCTCCTTTTGAAGTTGAAATGGTTACCGAGTTGGCCACACCGATATCATCAATGATTTTCCAGTCAATCTGTTTGTATTTTTTTTGTTCTTCCGGAATGGCGGGCGCTTCCATACCATAGGCGGCCAGCGCTTTACTGACCTCCAGATAGGTCTCCATTTCATCCGGCAGTTTTAATCCGGCCAGCGCTTTATTCAGGTCCCCTTTGCGGGATTGCATATTTTCCTTGAGCCCTGTTTTCGGATCCGAAATGGCGGCTGCTACCAGGGCAATGATTCCCGCATCTCCTGATTTCATCGCGTTAGTGAGATAACCGCTGATCTGCGATTTGATTAAATAGCCTTCTCCGGCAAAAAGCGCATCAAAGTTTTTATCCTTACAGGATTCGATCAGGGTGGTGACCGCCTGGATCCGCACCGGAAGCGGCTGGTCAGGTTGGAAATATTTTGGCAACGATTCAAAATTACGCAACTCACTACCGTAAGCTTTTAACCATCCCGCTTTTTCATAAGGGTTAGAAGCGGATTTCATAGCGGCAAGGATCTCGTTTTGTAGCGTTGTTTTCGCTCCGCTAAACATGTTGGTCGTGAATTTATTGGCGGCTTCTGCCAATCTGGTTTGTGCCTGCCATGTCTTGCATTCCTTCACAGCCGCTTTGTACTTGTTTACATCACTTTCTCTCCCATTGGTAATAAAATATTCTGCGGCGATTTCAGCTACATGTGGCTGATCCACTTGTGCTGCTCCTAACATAATCGCGGAAACATCCTTGTATTCAAAATTTTGAAACGCCCGCAGAATGGAACATTTCACCCGGTAGTCAGATTCCGTAGACAAAGCATCGACAAGTACCTTTAGCGCCTCAGGTGTTTTTACTTTTCCTAGTGCGGCAGCAATGCACATCCTGAGGTGAGGATGGCTTTCGCCATGCCATATGGCAATCAACTGATCTGCATGGACGGTCAGATCAATGCCTTTCGCACGTTGCAGGTAATTGGCCGCGATAATTCTGACGGGCATGGGAATCGCCTGATCCGCGAGGTAATTGACCATGGTTGCGGTACCTTCAGGATCGGTCATGTCACGCAGCGCATAACGGTAGATGCCCCTGACCTGACCCAAGAGCAACAATGTATCAATGGGCTGATAGGTTGAAATGGTACTTAATGCTCGCAAAAACTGAAGATTGCCAATCTTACCCATAGATTCCAGGATCAGACTATTGGCACGTTCATACATTCTGGCGCTGTCTCTTCCATCAAAAGCTGCTGTCAGTGATGCCTCAGCATTTGCAGAACCGATTTGCCCCAAAGCCATGGCGGCCATTCTTCTGATTTCACCTTCAGGGTCGGTAAGCAAAGGCAGTAAGGCGGAAAGCGCGGCAGTATCACGCACACTTGCAAACGCGCGCGCTGCAGCAAATCGTAATGAAGGATCTTCATCACCAAGGAGCAGGACCAGGCTGTCTATAACCCGATTGTTTTGCAGATCAAATACATGCCTGATTTTTGGCTGGGTAAAACTCGTATCCATCGGGATCACCTGTTTTTCTTCTACCGGTACGCAGGAAAACCAGGCTGTGAGTATAACAGCGGCCAAACCAAGTTTTTCGAATAATCTTTTCAGCATGTATCTGTATGTTGAACCAGGCTTCACTTCCAGCGATCTGCCCGGCAAAGATCACTATTCATTTTCGTTAAATTCTTCCGGAAATGGTTCTTCGGTATTGAATTGCTCATAGATATTCTCCCGGGGAGCGCCCTTGTATTTAGAACAATCGGTTTCTATATCCAGCCCGCCTTCCGGTACAGGGAACCTGGCCGTCGGATCATAGTCAATATCCGGAGTGTTCTCCAATCGATTGAGGAACGCTTTGAAAAATGGCTTGGCCATAACACTGCCCTGTCCATCCGCGAGCGTATTGAATTTAATCCACTGGTCCTCACCGCCTACCCAGGTACCCACGACAAGCGTAGGCGTTATACCAATAAACCAACCATCACGATAGTCATTGGTGGTTCCGGTCTTGCCTCCCACCTGGCTTTTATATCCGCCAAAACCAACGGCTGTGTACTTCAACATATCTACCATCACCGCATTAGCCTTCGAAGGCAGAGCTACTTGTTCTTCTTTTACAGCGCGGTAGATCACCCGGCCGTTTTCATCTTCTATAGAAGAAACGAAATAGGGTTTTACAAAAACTCCATTATTGGCAAACGTACAATATGCTCCGGTCATTTCTTTTACGCTCAGATCCGCCGAACCTAAACAAATAGAGGGCTGATTAGGCACCCGGTATTCACCATCAGATCTGCGCATCGAACTGTCAATGCCCATATTGTGTATCAGTCCCCGCACCACATTGGCATTTCCAAGCTGCTGCATCAGGAAGACGGAAATCGTATTCCTGGAATCTTTAAGCCCATCAAACACAGTATAATTCCGGTAGGTATATTTTCCATCCGCATTTTGTGGTGTCCATGGTTTTAATACGCCAAAGCTTCCGTCACCGGGTGCGATCGTGGTGGGCTGGTCCATCACGGGAAAGCAAGGAGAGATGCCCTGCAAGGTGATCGCTGTGGCGTAAATAAATGGCTTGAAGGTTGAACCTACCTGGCGGCTGCTACCGATATGATCATACTGGAAGTACTTATTATTGATGCCCCCTACCCACACTTTCACTTCTCCGGTTTGCGGATCTATGCCAAGGATGCCTGTCTGCATAAACTTCCGATGGTACTTGATGGAATCCAGCGGTGTCATGGTGACTAATTTTTCACCGGCTTCATTGTAATCGAACACCATCATCTCCACCGGCGTATTCATCTCCTTGTTGATGTCTTTCTGGAATAGCTTCCATGCCGGCTCGAGTTCTGACCAATAGTCACTCGCGAGAATCGCTTTGTATTTTTTTCCCTTATCCGTTGAAATATGTTTGCCCGATACAAGTTTGGCGATGCGACCAGATTTGGCAGATTCCTGTATGAGGTTTTCAATATCCCAGTCACTGAGATTCAAATCGATTTCTTCATTGATCTTAGCCAGTAATGCGCTGAGTCGCTCGTCATGCATAGCCTGGTAACGATCCGTCGATCTTACCATGTTTTCGAGTGATTCCTGCCTTATTTTTTTCTGCGCGGCATCAGCATTGTAGGTCCAGGGATCCCTGGTGCCCCATACGGTATTGAATCGTTGCTGCACCTTGGACATGTGTTTCCACATTTCTTCTTCCGCCAACATTTGCATATCCAGGTCAATGGTGACATACACCTTTAACCCGTCTTTGTAAATATTGTATTTCTCTCCATTAGGCTTGCGGTATTCCTTGAGTTCAAACAAGGCTTTCAGCCAATTGGCAAGTTCAGCGCGAAAATATGGTGCAGGTCC
>CAZYHJ010000036.1:0-27894 GCA_964646645.1 uncultured Saprospiraceae bacterium
ACGTGAGACGTGAGACGTGAGACGTGAGACGTGAGACGTGAGACGTGAGACGTGTGGGATTTGGGAGGTGAGATGGGAGTCGAAATTCGAATGACTTAAATAGATATGACCAATAAAAATCATTAACGTGGATGCACTTCCATCATATTTCACCCCTCAATCCTCACCCCTCACCATTGACCACTCACGACTGACGTCTCACGACTCACGATTCACCAATCACAAACCATGCACGTAACTGATCGCAAGGCATATCTGGCACTGGGCATCGTGTGTATTGTCTGGGGGGTGTCCTGGGTAGGCACGAAAGAGGCCGTACGGTATATGCCTCCGATCCAGATGGTAGGGATCAGGCAAACCCTTGCCGGGCTGGCCTATGTTGCGTTTTTCATGATCAGGGGGGATAAGCTGCCGCGGAAAAAAGAATGGTATCCGATCATCTTTCTTTCGGTACTCAATTTTATGATCAGTAACGGGTTTGCGACGATAGGCGTAAAGCTGACTACAGCAGGACTCAGTGCCATCATCGGGGCCATCTTTCCACTATGGTTGGTACTCATACTTGCGTTCAGAGGAAAAAACAAAATACCACCTCTGGCATGGGTCGGTATACTGGTCGGCTTTAGCGGGGTGTGTATTGTATTTTATGAGCATCTGCGGGAGTTATTCAACTATGCATTTCTGGGAGGGATTCTGCTGGGATTGGTCGCATCCCTGTCATGGGCATATGGCACCATTTATACCAAGGAATTTTCTACCAACTTCAATCCTTATCACAGCATTGGATGGCAGATGCTCATCAGTGGGATCACCATGAGCCTCATCGCGAAAGCTACAGGAGAAGTGATTCCTGTTGGGGACATTAAATTATACACCTGGGGTGCTATTCTATTTTTGGTCATCGTCAGTTCCATCATTGCCTTCCTGGCGTATCTCTATGCATTGCAAAAATTACCTACCGGATTGGTTTCCGTGTATGCCTATGTGAACCCAATTGTGGCCGTGCTTTCAGGCAGCCTCTTTACCGGTGAGCCTTTTACCGCGCTGATCATTACAGGATCGTTAGTCACATTGACTGGGGTGTATATTGTAAACAGAGCGCTGAATAAAAAGCAAGTGGCGACCACACCTCAATTGGAAGCGTAAGGAAGGCTGTGATTGGCGCCGCCACCATGCAGAAATGGCGCCTAAAGCTTGATTTTGAACATGATACCGTTCATGTGGACCCTAAAATGGCCAAACTTCAACTCAAGCGTGAATTTGTAACGTATTGAAAAACAAGACATAAAGATTTTAAGCTTTATTAGAATTGCTTAAATTCTGGCAATTTATTCCCCTTTCGGGCAGCATTTTTATACTTTTTTTTATCTTTCGAATGGTCATCCGGCCAGTGCCTTTAGGTTTTGTCTGTAGCATTTTTCCCTCTTCTGCATACGGCCTTGTGTCATGTTATTTGCACTGCACGCTACTTAAGGTGTTCAGGCAGGATAAACCACTCATACTACTTGCTTGCATATGTCCGGAAATCAACTCAGAACCTTATTTGTCTCCTTATTCATTACCTGGTGTTTTGTCCTTTATAGCCAGACCATGCTATATCCCGGTGATATCGGGGTAGTGTCGGTGGCAACGGATATTGGCGGATGTGGCTTTGATCCTGATGCCGATGAATTCAGTTTTGTTTGCTATCAGCCTATTCAAACCGGAACTACGATACACATCACGGATAATGGATGGGAGACATCCAACACAGGTGAATGGGGCGATGCCGAAGGAGTGTTGAGCCTTACCAGGAATGGTCCTGCCGTGGCTGCAGGAACCGTCATTACCATTCGATCGGCTAATGTGGGAGGAAACTGGACATATTCGATCGTTGGATTTAACATCGGCTGGACAATAGGTCAAATCAACACACCGGGAGGGCCTTTCAACCTTGAGCCGGGGGGTGACCAGATTTATTTTATGCAGGATGGCACCTGGGATAATCATGGTGGCGGCGGTGATGATGCCACTTATGACGGAGGAAGGATCGTGTATGGTTTCAATACGCTGGGTACATGGAATGCAAACGGATCTACCAATCAATCCAATCTTTATCCCGATCTGGATGCTTGTTTTCATTTTGAAGGAAACGGTGGTAGTTTCTACAAGTATATTGATCCCCTGACCCCTGATTTCGCTTTTGTGTGGGTGAAACGAATTGATGATCCCACAAACTGGGTGTCCCCTGCAAATTGCGCGGCATGGGAGAGTACAGTTCCGGTATATTCAAATGGGTACACCATACCCATCAGTTCTGCGCCATTTGGGGTGTATTGCCCTACGATCTGCGGGCCCATGTGTCCACCATATGATGCGGCGATGTCATTTGATTTACCACCGGGTTATGCATTTGACCTGGTGTACAGTGACGGTACGAATACTTACGAAATGTTTGGTGTCATGGATGCCGACTGGCAGTTTCATACGATCACTCAGGATGTCACGTTCTTTCTGGTATCCGTCAATGAAGTAAACGGATGTCCAATCCCTCCTCACTTTTCCTCTACGGCCAGTTATACCGCGCCCTATGCCTATCCGGGCATGCATAAAACACTTTTTATCTGTGCAGACGTTGAAGACCCCATCAACCTCCCCTACTTTCTGCAAGGTGCACCCGGAGGTCAATGGTCTCCTACCCTTTCCTTTGGCACCTATTGGTACAATGATTTTGGAGAAGGGGTATGGCTCTATTCTCACAAACATGCTGACCCTGCGTGTGATCCGGATACCGCATCGATCAAAATTATTTTTCCAAACCTGGAAGGTACTACCGCTGATGTGGTATGTGATCAAAACGGTACCCCCAATTATATTTTTGATGACCTCATCATTGTAACCCTTACAGTCACAGGAAACCATTTTGGTCCGGTAGGCACAGAATACAATATCTATGTTTCCGAAGGAACGATCACCCCTACCGTCGGTCAGGTTGGCGTTCCGATTGTATATACCTTATCTCCAGGAACCGCGTTGAGTCCGGATGATATTATACTTTCGATTGAAAACATCAATCCGCCGCCGGGAATAAATATTGGTACTTGTGTCATGGATTTTGCTATCACCCCTCCAGGATTCTGTTCTGATCCTTGTGATTACAGTATGGAAGCATCACTGGATGGATTTGGAGAGGTGTGTATCAATGAATGTCCGGACAATCCCGTCTATGCCGAACTCGAAGTCAGCGGAGGTACTGATCCGTATGTCATGGATTTTAATGTGACTGCTCCCGGCTTTCCTACCTGGACATTTACTGAGGTTCCGGTCACCGAATACCAGGAGTTTACCATCTGTGTGGCCAATATTCCCGCTCCGATTTTTGATCCATCCAATTTTCAATTGACCCTGCCCGCTGCACTTGCCGGCACAGAAGCGATGATCTCCATTAACCAGGTGATTGATTTTTATAATTGCACTGCGATCCTGGATCAGAACGAGGCCTTTGTGAGTATTTATCCACTGCCTGCAGTAGACACCTTTGCCTTCTCCGTGTGCAGATCAGCAGCCTCTAGTGTTGACCTTACTCAATATGCCGAAGAAATCAGTCTCTGGCTCGATGTCAGCTGGTATGACGGTGATCCCTTGACCGTGGGAGAATATATCGCCAATCCCAATATAGCCGATTTGAATAACGTGGTTCAACTATGGGCCCTGGTGGAAGACGATTATTGCAAAAATTCCATTCAGGTTCCATTTACCATACTTCCATCTCCAAATATTGATTCGATACCTCCGATAGAAGTATGTGAAGGCACCCCTGTAATCTTAAATTCGCTTGTCATTACGGATTTATGGAATAGCAATGCCACCTATAGTTTCCACAGCGGGATGCCCTTTGATAGTTCTACACTGATCGATCCCACATATTTTCTGCCGGTAGATTCAGTGACGATTTTCCTGCATGCTACTGCGGGTATGTGCTTTGATACACTTCCGATTGATATCAATCTCCAACCTTATCCGGGCTTTACACTTGATGGTACGCCATGCCAAATGGCCCTCAATACCTGGTCCGTATTGTTTACTACGGATGCTGACTCCATTTATGCAAACGTAGGAACCATCACTAATAATCCTTCAGGTCAGGATATGATCACCGGCATACCGGAAAATACAAATGTGAGTATTGAGATCCTGAACGCATCCGGTATGTGCAGGGACACTTTCCTGATTGTCGCACCTAACTGTGATTGTCCCGCCATCAATCCGCCGGTGCCTGGCCAGGCCGCTTATGAAGTCTGTGATGATGCGGCTATCCCCGTATTTTCTGTCACCATTGACCCGGGACTTATCGCCAATTGGTATGATGTACCAAGCGGAGGAGTGGCACTTTTACAAAACAGCTTAACCTTCCAACCTGCATCATTGTCGAGTGCCACGTATTATGCCGAGGCCTTTAATGCTGCCGATGCATGTGCGAGCCTTCGTACACCCATACCGTTTGTAGTGCACCCTTCAGCACTGCTTCAAAACGTAGCTGATCCGGTCGTGTGTGAACCTTCATCGATTAACCTGGATGCGATCGCTCCTGTGGTATTGAATGGAGTTGGCGGTACCGGGGGATGGTTTAATCTTTCCAATAACCAACCTGTCTCTGGTACGGTCGTTCCCACCAACGGGCAAAGTTGGTTTTATGTGTTCACCAGCAATCCAGGTAGCTGTATCAGCAGAGATACGATTGCCGCGGTAGTCAATCCATTGCCATCGTTTGATGTTTTTGAAATCCTGTGTGATGATATCGCGCTGACCTACAGCATATCCTTCACCTCTGATGCGGACAATGTTTCCGCCAGTGTGGGTACGCTTACTCAAATACCTGCAACGGATACCTTCATCATCAGTAACGTAGCTTTTAATACGGACATCCAGTTGTTCCTCGAAATTACGGCCACCGGATGTAATGTCAATATCACCCAGACCGCACCGGATTGCAGCTGCCCTCCGCTGCTGCAGCAATCTGATCTTGAAACATGTTCAGCGAGTGGTAATGTTGATCTGTCGCAATATGAAGGACCTGGTGTAAATGGCACCTGGCAATTGGTGACCACTCCTCCGGGAGGCAATCCCGCTGTCCTTGCCGGAAGTACCCTTCAAGTGCAAAATGCGGATCCTGGTGCTTATGTCTTACGATTTATCCGTTCAGTGATTCTCGCGGATTGTGTTGACTCCGCTTTATTTAATCTGACATTACACACTTCTCCCTATGCGGATGCGGGAACAGACGGCACTGCGTGTGCCCCTGATCAGATTATCCTGAGTGGCATCGCGGGAGGTTCCAATGTGCAATACAACTGGCAGACCTCCGGTGCGGGTGCAATCGCTTCACCAAATGCGCTGAATACAACGTACACACCTGTGATTGCGGATTTCAATGCAGGTGCAGTGAGTTTTACATTGACGGCAACGGATATGACCGGATTCTGTCCTTCGGCTTCAGAAACAATTGATATTGTCATTGATGCGAGTGCATACTATACGCTTGGCGCCGGACCTGGTGTGTATTGTGACACTTCAGATGTCAGCGTGGATCTTGATGCATTTATTACCTATGGCACCACCAACGGACATTGGTTCTTTCCTGCATCCGTCACTGCGCCTATCACCGGCAATAGTTTCTTCACGCCTTCTGATCTGACGGCCGGCACGTATACAGTTTATTATACGACGACCAATGCGGTGGCACCATGTGAAAATGATACTACCGGACTCACCTTGATTATCGAAAACTGTGAATGTCCCTCTGTAGCGCTCGCGAATCCTACGGACCGCTTATGCAGCCAGTCCGGCTCACAGGATCTGGATGACTACCTGATCACCAATGAACCTGGCAACTGGAGCATTGCAACTGCGCCTCCGGGTGGAAATCCTGCTACTATAACCGGGTCAGTATTTACTACAAATCAGTCTGATGCCGGTATGTATACCCTCAGGTACACGCTCACTAATCCTGTATCCGGATGTGATGATTTTGCAGAAATCACGTTTGAAGTCATTGAATCTCCCGCGATTCAATTTCAGTCCAATGAATGTGCACCTGATTTATTGAGTTGGGAAGTAGTGATCATCAGTGATGCAGAAAATGTTTCTGCCAATCCAGGTATAATCACCGCGCTTGGCAGTAATCGCTATCAGGTCTCCGCCATCACCGCAAACACGAATCTGGTCGTAACCGCTTCCAACGGAGGCGGCCTTTGCACCTCAACGCTGATTGTAAATGCACCGGATTGTGATTGCGATCTGAGTATCTCCGGCTTACAAGATAATGCCGCGCTTTGTCCCGGTGATGAAATCACGCTCACTGCTTCGGTCACCGGAGGAAAGGGAGATGTCAATTCGTATTGGGTGATTCCAAATGATACCCTTTACCAAACCAGTATAGATGTCAATACAGCAGGAACGTATTTGTTTGTAGCTGAAGATTCACTCGGTTGCAAGCAACAACACCAGGTCGATGTTACAGTGTACACGCCGATGGTTGCAGACCTGACATCAACGGATGTGACCTGTCCCGGAGATACGGATGGTTCTATTATTCTGTTTGGCATACAAGGAGGTACAGCCCCTTACCTGGTGTCTGTCAATAATGGAGCCGCACAACCCGTCAGTACCTTCCCCTATGAGCTTAACAATCTTGCCGCGGGGAATTATACCATTGAAATTACAGATGCGTCTAATTGTACGATCTCCGAAACGATCAATGTGGGCGGTGCTTCAAGCGAAAGTTTGTCATTAGGAGATGATCAGACCATTCTTGTTGGCGACAGTACGTTGATTTCACCCGTCCTTTCGTTTACTCCGGTAACCTTTACCTGGACGGGGGATACGAGTGAAATAAATACAAATCAGCTCAACAATTGGATTCGTCCGGAAGAAGATGTTGACCTCACGCTGACCGCTTTCGATGATAAAGGTTGTCGCTACCAGGATGATATCCATATCCGTGTGTTGCTGACCAGTGCGATCACTGTGCCCAATGTCTTCTCTCCTAATGGAGATGGGATCAATGATGTCATCGCGCCATCGGCAGATCCGTCCATCATCGCGATCGACTATTTTGAAATCTATAGCCGGTGGGGTGAGTTAGTGCATGAGGTCAGGGATGCTGTGCCTGATCAGGCCGGATTGGGCTGGGACGGAAAGTTCCATGAAGAAGCAATGAATCCAGGTGTTTTCCTGTACCGTCTTGGGGCGAGAAATAAGCGGGGGCAGGAGTTTTTCCTTTACGGAGATTTGACGCTGGTACGATAGTCCTTACAACTGGACTTTGTTGAGCACGTTAAAGAAATCATCCTTTCTGCTTCGGGCCAGTTGAATTTTGGCACCGTCGCGGGTGAGAAGATAGTTGTCTGACTTTACATATTTGCGTACCTCTTTCACATTGACCAGATGTGACTGATGTACCCTGTAAAAACCATAGTCCTGCAATAGAAATTCAAATTCCTTGATCACCTTACTGACCATCACAGGCTTGGTGTCCCGGAGAAAAATCTGGGTGTAAGCGCCATGCGCCTCACACCTCATGATATCCCGGATCTGCACAAATTCGACAGCCTCAGCGGTGGAGACCAGAAGCACAGGATCATTTTCAGGATGACGGATATTGGAAAGGAGATTTTGGATCTTATATTGCTCTTCTTCCCTTTTGTCTTTGGCTGCGACCTTGTGCACGGCGGTTTTTAATTCCTCTATATCAATAGGCTTGAGCAGATAATCAATGGCGCTGAATTTAAATGCTTTGAGTGCATAATGGTCATAGGCTGTAGTGAAAATCACAGCCACCTGTAGATCATGAATTTTTTCCAGCACATCAAATCCAGTGCCTCCGGTAATCTGAACATCAAGGAACAGCAGATCAGGCTTTACCTGCCGAATCAAATCTATACCAGAAGTAACGGAATCAGTTTTACCGATGACTTCCACTTCGGAACAATATGTTTCCAACAAATTTTGCAACACAATTCTGCTCCGTTCTTCGTCTTCGATAATGACAGCTTTGATCGATGGCATATAGGTATGATTAATCCAGGGGTAAATAAATTTCAACCCGCGTCCCGGCAGGCTGATGATGGTTATCAAAAAGATCAGTCACTTTAAATGGAATGATATTTTCGTTACCTGCAATGTGTGTAAGTCGCTCTTCGAGGATAGCCAGGCCCCTGCTTTCATGCAAGGTTGTTTCTGCCATCCGGAGTTTACGGGCAGCATCACGACCGATTCCATTGTCCTCTACCGTGATGCGCAGATGATCATCGGTGGAGGTCATTTCTATGCGCAAATGACCCGGAGTCTGTTTACGTAACAGGCCATGACGAATGGCATTTTCGACCTGCGGTTGTATAAAAAAGGGTGGTATTTCAATGGCGTGGGTATTTATATTTTCCGCAATCTGAATGGCATAAGTAAATTTATCTGGAAACCGCATGCTTTCAAGATCCAGATAATCTTTAATTAAAACAATCTCTTCGGACAAGGGGATTCGGTGCTGAGCGGAAAAATGCATGACATTTCTCAGTAACCGCGAGAACTTGGTTAAATACTTCATCGCCCCTTCCATGTCATGAAGAATCATAAACTGCTGGATGGAATTCATGCAGTTGTAAATAAAATGTGGATTCATCTGGGCCTGAAGCGCGCGACGCTCCAATTCGATTAATTTCTGTTTTACCTCCGCTTCGAGTTTATCCTTGCGCTTTATTGCGAATTCCCTGTATCGGATAATACCGACAACACCCCCAAGGATCAACAAGGCACTGAGCCAGGTAAACCAGGCTGTGGCATAAAACGGAGGACTGATGTATAAAGGAATTCTTAGTTCACTGGCTGACCATATTCCATCTGCAGAACTGGCCCGGGCTTTAAACAAATATTTTCCAGGCGGTAAATTTGAAAACAAGATTGTCCGCTCACGACCAAGATCCACCCATTCCTCATGTAAGCCCTCCATCTTGTACTGATAGGTGACATCTTCCTGACCCGCATAATGCAAACCACTGATCTCAAACTCCAGCAGTTTATCCTGATATGTCAATTCCAACGGCATCTGATCCTGTTGTAACGAATATCCTGAAATGGTTCGTCTATTGTCTATTTTCAGAGAAGAGAGAAACATGATGGGAGATGTTTCATTGGTACGCAAACGATCGGGATGGAAATAATCAACACCATTTTTTCCCCCGAAATAAAGCATACCATCATCGGCATAAAACCTGCTGCGTGTATAATAACTTACGTTAGAGAGCCCATCCTTCCGGCTGTAATTTGTAAAGGTATTCTTCTCCGGATCGAATCGACTGATGCCCGCGTGTGTAGAAAGCCAGATAGCCCCATCTTTCGTACAAACGACGGAGGATATATAATCACTTTCCAGTCCGTCATGGTGATTATAAGCCTTGATCTGAAATGTCACGGGATTAAACTTTACCAATGCTACATCCGTGGCGGCCCAAATATTGCCCTGATGATCCAAGGCGAGATCTAGTACACTAATCGATGGCATAGCATCACGGTCACCTTCGATGGGAAGAAACTGGGTCACCTCCCATGTAGTGGTGTTCAACCTGCACAAGCCTCGCAGATCACTGGCAAACCATAAATTCCCCACATGATCTTCAACGATCGTTTGTATAAAATGGGCCTGGCCATCCTCAATGGCCGGTGCATATGTCTTTAATATGCCTGACTCGGGAGAAAATAAATGTAGTCCGGCATACCCACCAATCCAAATCCTTCCCAACCGATCCTGGTACAGCGCTCTATTTGTGCCACCGAGCGGAAAACTGGACACCACTCCTCCTTCGGGCTGAATGGTGAAAATAGTTCCAAAGCCGGCCATCAGTATATGACCGTCTTTTAACCTGAGTATATCCTGAATATGATCAACTGGAATACTTTGGACATCAGGCTGTGTGGTAGAAAGGTGAGTCGTGGTACCTGTTGTAATACTGGCTATTACAATTCCCTTTTCCCTGTATCCAAAATAGAGTTTATCCTCTGCTCCGTATATACATGAATTGGATTGGTGAAACGCATACGGATGTTTAAACGTCTTAAAACCCTTGGGGTAAGCATAGATATTAAACCCTTCGACGGGCAACCATGCATTCCCGGAGTGATCTACAAAGGGTTTTCTGAAAAAACGCTCATGGGCAATATCACTATTGACGGCGCTCTGAAGAAATAATGTGGAATCCCTGAAATCAAAACCATAAGCCTGATCCCCAAAGACCAATCCCCACATCCTGTTGTCGAGATCAAACGCAATGCGAAGGTCTCCCCCTGCGCGTCTGAACGGGATCGAGGTGAAGGAATGAAACTGTTTGGCTGCACTGTCTGCAAAATATAGTCGATGGTCCGTGTGACTGAATGCAACCCAAATGACGCCATGCCTATCCGTTTCAATATCCGTGACCCTGGCTGCAGGCAAACCAAGTTCATCTCCTGTTTGCACTAATCCTGGACTCGATGGATCATACAAGATCAACCCTTTGTCCGTTCCAATAAATATCCTGCCGGATGTATCTGCCAAAAGCACGGTGGACGAAGTAAAGATTTCATAGGCCTTGAAATTCTTCAATATATCTGCGGCTCTACGAATGATAAATTCATTTCCCTCTTCGGTACAAATGAACAGGCCCAAATTGGATGCTATCCAAATCACTCCGCGTTGATCCTCCGTTATATCATTGATCCGCAGTGACAGGCGGTCTGCGGCAGGAATCGGAAAACCAACGCGCTTGAAAACTTCCCTGGCAGGATCAGACACATCCACGCCGGAACCAAAGACACCTATCCACAGCCTTCCCTTTCGGTCTTCATAGATGGTCGATAATTTATTACCTGACAGCGTAGTGCTGTCCAGATGATTATGCCTGTAGGATTTTACACTATACCCGTCAAACCGGGCGAGTCCATCCAGACCCACCATCCACAGTAATCCATACCGATCCTGTATGATCTCCGTAAAGAGGTTATTTGGCAACCCCTCATCATCACTAAACTTTTCAAAATGAAGAATTTCCTGCTGACTCAACATAGGACCTATAATAAAAAAGAAGATCAACAGTCCTCCTGTTGGCCTCCGCCAGGCTCCCTCTATTTTCCTGAACCAAATTTTCATTTCCATTGGTAAACTACGATAATCCAGTGTTAACCCAAAGCACTGGTTTGAGCAAAGGACGGTGAGGTTTAATAATTGGTATGAACTGTTTGATAATGCTCAGCTGACCATTTCTCCGCTCAGTACCGAATGTTCAGACTCATCATCAGGCCTCACAATTGTTATCTGGAACTCAGGATGCATGCAACAAGATAAGATGTGTGGGCTCATGGAAGAAGAAATGGAGTGTACCGAATATAAAGTCATACCGTCCCCTGATCAAAAGAAAAGCGTGTTGCATCAATTGTGCAAGCGAACATTTAAGCGGCACCATTTGATTTGCAGAAAAATACCGGAACAATGGCATTTCATCTTCAAATCACCTTAGGTCTTTTCCTCCTCTCCTCGCAGGCATTTTCACAGCAGCGTCTTGGTATCAACACCCCCGATCCGCAAAAAGTCCTGGATGTGAGTGGCTCAGACAACCAATATATCCGGGTACATACTTCCAGTGCGGGATTCGGCGCTGAAGCAGGTATTGAATTTGTGCGCGGTCCAAATAATGCTTCCGCATTGGATTGGAAGATCGTCAATGATGGCGGCGTATTAAAAATCAACTACGGTGATAACAACTTTACAACCAGCGGAACAGAAGTACTACGCATGAACGGTGCTTTGAATACTGGTTTAGGTACCAATTCTCCAAACACTCGATTGCACGTAGATGGTGGCACACTCCTCACGTTTGGGGGAGAAGGGTACATGAAGATCGGAGAGGCCACCGGAACAAATCTTGCGTTTGACAATACACAGATTCAGGCGCTCAACAATTATAATCCCGCATCCCTCTATCTCCAGGCCAATGGAGGTCATACTCATTTTGGATTGAATGGAGGTCATACGCTGATGGCGACACAAGGAGGGCAGGTAGGTGTCGGTACCACTGCACCGGATACTAAACTCACAGTGCGGGATGATAATTTTCAATGGCATATTTCCAATGATGAGGATGATCCAAATGACTGGTTTATCGGTGCAAGCAATAATGGTTGGCAGGTCGGTGATGACCTCCTTGTATTCAGTCCTACCACTTCATCAGCGGATGCGGTATTACGTCTGAAAAACGTCACAGAAAATGACGGCACCCAGGCTCCGGTCATGATCTACAATACCAATGACCACACGCTGCTGTTGGATGGAAATGAAATAGACACGCGGGGAACACCTCTTTACATCAATTACAACACTGAAGAAGAAACGTATGTGAATCCCACTGGCGGACGTGTGGGTATAGGCACAACAAATCCTCAGGCTATGCTCCACGTCTATACCGCCAGTGGTAACGCACTTACTTTACAAAGCGGTAATTCCAAATGGCACTTCAATCCTGTATCCTCCGGAGATCAGGATCTGTCCTTCGTCCACAATTCGGACAACTTTGCCACCGCCTGGGTGGATGGTACATCTGGTCAATGGAATCACATTTCAGATGCCCGAGCAAAAGAAGCGATTGAGCTCCATGGAGATGTGATGCCCATGGTCAAAGGATTGGTACCAAGTCAGTATACGTTCAAACACGATAGTCTGCACCAGATGCGAATTGGTGTCATCGCTCAGGATGCCATTCAAGTCTGCCCTGAAATTGTCAGTGTCAATGAAGATCAATACGGAGTCTCTTATGGGCAACTAGCCGTCATCGGCATCAAGGCAGTGCAGGAGCAACAATCCCATATAGAGGTGCTGCGTGAAAAAATAAGATTGATCAAGGCGATGATCCAGGATGATCCCACTGAAATCGCTCCTTCAGCTATACACCAAAGCTCCAACTAAACATCAAAATGCTTCAACCAATGATACGCATCATCACGAAGGCTACAGCCAGCATCATCTTCGCAGCAACACTCCCTACCCTGCTGGTCAGTCAGGCTAATATCGGAGTCAATACACTCAATCCATTACGAAGCCTTGAGGTATCAGGCGCGGTCAACGAACATGCCCGGGTACACACCACAACGAACTTCCTTGGGGAAGCCGTCCTTGAACTATTGTTGGGCGGACCACTTTCTGAAGCCAGGGATTATAAACTCGTAAACGATGGCGGCACTTTTAAATTCATGACCGGTACCGATAATTTTGAAACTGAAGGAGAGGAGTTGCTGAGAATCAATGCGTCGGGAGAAGTTGGACTCGGTACAGTGGCCCCTACCTCTAAACTTCACATTGATGGCGGTGAAGAGGCATCCAACACCGGAGACGGATATGTCATACTAGGGGATGAAGGAGGTGTGAACATGGTCTTTGACCCTAATGAAATCATCGCCCGAAATAATGGTAGCACCAATACCCTGACGGTTCAATCCCATGATGGAGATACCTATATCGGTAATGGCGGGGGGAACACCCTCATCGGAGGTGCATCCGGTAATCTTGGAATTGGGAACACCTCACCCTCTTCGAGATTGACTATTGAGGATAATAGCTGGCAGGTAAAACTTGAAAACACAGGAGATGCGGACGTCAACAATTGGTATATCGGTGCGAGCAATACTACCTGGACGGCCGGAGACAATCAATTACTCATCAGTCCGGACAACGCCTCGGATAATGCCGTCCTGCGGCTCCTGGATGTCACAGACAACGGCGGTGCAGTTGCACCAGTTATGATCCGATCGAGCAGTACCCAAACATTACTGCTTGACGGAAATGAGATTGACACGAAAACAGGGCCGCTGTATTTCAACTACAATTCAGATCAGCACACCTACATCAATCCAAGCGGAGGCCGGGTCGGAATGGGTACAGACGAACCCAGCACCACACTACATATCAAAACACAGGGTGATGAATACGCACTACGCATCCAGCGTGGGGCAGCAGCCTGGGACATCAACCCATTACCGGCATTTGATTACCTCGGATTTGTAAAGGATAACTGGACCCTGGCTCTTGTGGATGGAGGAAGCGGGCAATGGATCACGATATCTGATGCACGCATGAAACAAAACATTACGCCGCTGGAAGATGTGATGGATAAACTCAATCAAATCCAGGTGTATACATATGCCTTTAAGCATGACTCCGCCCACCAACGTAATACCGGCGTGCTGGCGCAGGATCTGCTCACGTTGTTTCCTGAAATGGTCAACGTTGAAGAAGATGTTTACTCCGTGGCGTACTCTAAATTTTCCGTCATCCTGATCAAAGCCTTACAGGAACAACAAACGGAAATTGACAAGCTTGAAGAAGAACTCACATCCCTGCTCAATGAAATTTCCAAAAAATAACGTCATGACAGCACAAAAAAAGATAACTCCTTTGCTTTCAGCTATACACCAGCACTTAAATAACATGCGACCATCACGCTTATTTTGTTTACTCATTCTCACGCTGATTCAATTCAGCCTGCATGCACAAAATCGTGTAGGCATCAATACTACTTCTCCGGTGAGACCACTCGAGATCTATGGTTCAGGCACACAATATCTGCGCGTCACCTCCACTCCGTCATCCGGCACACGTGTAGGACTTGAGCTCGTCCGTGGAGAAGATAATGTCGCTAATCGTGACTGGAAGGTCGAGAATTGGAATGGTCATCTTCGATTCAGCACGGGTACAGACAATTTCGCATCATTAGGGGATGAGGCCATGCGCTTCAGCGAAAGTGGCAATATGGGTGTTGGTGGAGTCAATCCCGTAGCCAGACTCCAGGTCGTCAATGGAGAAGATGCTTCCAATACCCTGGATGGATTTATGCTGATCGGATCAAAGACAAGTAATAACCTCATCCTGGATCCTAATGAAATCATGGCGCGTCTCAATGGCGCACCGTCTACACTTTATATTCAGACCGGCGGAGGAAATACCTGGTTTGGAAGTGGCAATGTATTGATGGGAAGTGGCGGTGGTGGTCTCGGAATAGGAGGCGCCACAATGTCTGGCCGGGTAAATGTCAATGGATCTTCCTACCAGGTCCAATTGAGAAATCCATCTGATGGACTCAATGACTGGTATATTGGTGCCAGTCATGCCGGGTGGCTGACCACAGATGATTTACTCTGCTTCAGCCCGACGACAGGGTATCTTAATTCTACGCTTCGGTTAAAACGAATCACAGAGAATAATGGCAGCGAAGCTCCTGTCATGATTAGTTCCCCATCCACTCAGACACTATATCTGGATGGCAACGAAATAGACAGTGAGACTGCGCTTTACATCAATCACAACTCTAATGAAGAGACCTACCTCAATCCTAATGGAGGAAAAGTCGGCGTCGGAACAGCGAGTCCGGACGGCAAGCTGACGGTCAAGACGACAGAAGCAGGTCTGGGTCTACAGCGTGACTTTGGTACATGGTGGATTGATCCGACATCTACCGGTGTCGTTAATTTTTTTAAGAACACCACCCTGCTGGCCTATTTCTCCTATGATAATGGCGGAGATTGGGTTGCGCTATCAGATGCGCGCATGAAAGAAAACATTTCTCCATTGACTCCAGTGATGGATCGCGTCATGCAACTGAACTTGTATATCTACTCCTTCAAACACGATCCGGCACACAAAAGAGATATCGGAGTTCTCGCGCAGGAAACGCTTCCGCTCTTCCCGGAGGTGGTCAGCTATGCTGATGATCAATATGGTGTATGTTATGACCAACTGACCGTGATCGCCATCAAGGGTATACAGGAACAACAGGATCGAATTGAAAAACTACTGACTCGTGCCGATGAATTCCTAAGCATGCGAAAATGATCTATGAATGATTGATGCAAGTATTTTACCTGAAGCCGAAGCGTAACTCGCTTTAATGTATTCACACCTAAACGTTTCATTTTAATCTATCAACCATATGCAAACCACACAAACACAAACCCTATTTGATCGGATCGGCGGCATGCCGGCCGTTAACGCCGCGGTAGATATTTTCTATGCCAAAGTCATTGCGGATGACCGTGTCAGTTCCTTTTTCAAACACATCGATATGGAAAAGCAATCCGGAAAACTCAAAGCTTTTCTGGCTTATGCCTTTGGGGCTCCGATGCCATACTCCGGAAAAAGCATGCGGGAAGCTCACCGGCATATGCAATTGGAAGAAATACACTTTAATGCGGTGGCGGAACATCTGGCGAGTACGCTTCAGGAACTCAATGTAAGTAAGGTGTTGATCGATGAGGTCATGCTTGTCGCCGGAAGTGTTAAAAAAGATGTATTGAATCAATAACCCTCGTCGCCTGGATCACCATCCGGTCTCCTTATCTCCCTGTTTCGTATCGGAATTCCAAATCTTAAAGGATTCCTGACTGGAGGAATGCCGCCTTTTGAGGGTGCATTCCTCCTCATTGTTTTAAAATTTTATTAAAAACGCTGTCCTCTTCCAGGCTCTTGGAATATTTCAGTATTTTCACTCCCTCCTCATGCCCTGCTTTTCTCCCTCTCCTCTGCGCAGGCATGGGACCCCTTCTAATTTATCTAAAAACTAATATTGATAAACCTTTAAATCTAAGACCATGACAAAAAAAATACTTCTGATTGTTCCGCTTCTCCTCTTTTATTGTATTTCGGGTGTTCAAGGCCAGGCAATTTCAAAGCAAAAGAAATTTCCGCTGACCCAAATTCCATCGCGTAATTCAGGGATGTTCAACTACACCCTGAGCGTCGTCAATGAACCCTATGCGGATATCACCGGGGGTGCTTCCATCAATAACGGTGAAGCATGGGATGACCCTACTTACTTTTTTGAAATTGGGTTTGATTTCGAACTCAATGGTAACACCATCAATTTCCTTGAGTTTGATGGTCTTGGAGGATTCCTCCGGTCAGAGACAGCCAATCCGGATGTTGATGCTTACCTGTTTCCATTCGAAACAGATTTGATTGACAGAGGGTATAATACAGGGATCTCCGAATCCCCAATCAGTTATACTGTCGAAGGAGATCCCGGAAGCCGGATCATGAAACTGGAAATGAAAAATGTAGGCTCCTATGACGAATATGCTGAAAATGGCGATCCCGCCATGTACATGAATTTCCAAATGTGGCTGTATGAAGGAAGTAATATTATTGAATTCCGTTTTGGCGAATATGATATCCCTAATCCGGACTTATTCTTTGCCGCAGGCATCTATTGCGGGCTGGCCGATTATAATTTTATTGAAGACATTATCATAAACCCACACTTCATCGGTGGTTCTGCTGCGGCTCCCCAGCTCAGCATCTCAGACATCACGCTTGAAGATAATCCTGAAAATGGAGTGGTCTACCGGCTGACACCTATAGCCCCGATTGACATTACCGTCACCGGACAAAACAGTACATCATTCTGTAATCCAAACGGCAGTGCTACAGTTGCGGCTACAGGAGGAACTGAACCATACACCTACCTGTGGAGCAATGGAGAGACTACACCCACCATAACGAATCTTGATGAAGGTACCTATTCTGTGACGGTGACAGACGCTGTTGGAGGTACCGTAAGTGGCAGTGTCGATATAACGAGTCCCGGCCCGCTGAATCCAAACGCGGGAGCTACAGATGAGACTGCGGTGGATGCCAATGACGGAACCGCATTTGCCGCGGCATTTGGCGGCACCCCGCCCTATTCCTTTTTATGGAGTAATGGGGAAACCACACAGAACATCAGTGGGCTTGCTCCGGGAGAATACACCATAACCGTAACCGATGCTGCCGGATGCACCGCTTCAGAAACCGTATATGTCAATGCATTTGAATGCGGCGATATTGAATTGAATGCCTTCGTAGAACATCCTACCTGTTCAGGTTTATGTGATGGTTCCATATTCCTCAACCCAAGCGGAGGAACCGCCCCTTATGAATATGTATGGAGCAATGGCGTCGCGAGTCAGGACGTGGATAACCTCTGCGCAGGAACCATCATTGTCATTGTCACCGATGCAGCGGGCTGTGTGCTTACGGCTGAATTTGAATTAACAGATCCACCTGCTATAGTCGTGGGTGCCACAGCAACGGATGAGACAGGACTTGGACTAAATGACGGTACAGCTACCGCCTCACCATCCGGTGGAACGGGAACAAACTATACGTACCTCTGGAGCAATGACAGCACCACGCAAGTGATCACCAACCTTTTCCCCGGTGATTACACCGTCACCGTGACGGATGAAAATGGGTGTACCGCTCAGGAGACAGTCACCGTGGATATTTTTTCATGTAGTTTCCTGACCCAGGATGTTTTTTCTGACATTAGTTGCTACGGGCTTTGTGATGGAGGCATTGCGATCTTCCCAATCGGAGGCTCTGGAAACTTTACTTTCCTGTGGAATACCGGAGACACAACCAATGAGCTGGACAGCCTTTGCCCTGGCTCATATTCAGTCACTGTCAATGAAGTTGGTACCGGATGTGAGGGCATATCCTTCTTTGAATTAAGTCAGCCGGACTCCATATCCGTTGTCATTGATGCAGTGATACCCTATTCTGACATTTCAACAGGGGCTATATTTATGACCGTATCCGGAGGCACTCCCGACTATGCCATTGTTTGGTTTGATGCCAATGGAGGCCTGGTCGGAATCGGAGAAGATATTCAGGATCTTGGCCCGGGATATTATTATGCCTGGATTACTGATGCAGCTGTGTGTGCCATCTACACGGACACTATTGAAATCGAGGACCTGACCGTAAGTACCTCTACATTGCAAAACGTAAATCCGAAAATATATCCTAATCCAGTGACGGACCGGATCCGGATTGAACTTGATGCTTTAGAAAGTTATACGCTTCAACTCCAGGATGCAACCGGTCGAATCAATCGTGTATCGGCATTGGGCAATGAAATCAATGTAGCCGAAATGCAATCCGGATTGTATTTCCTGCGAGGATTTAATGATAAACATCAATTCACTTACCCATTGGTGATCATGAAATAATGATCTTGTAATTTCAATTGTAAAAAAAAGCGGCACGATCACTCGTGCCGCTTTTTTATTAATTACGTTTTGGATAAGGTGGAGGCGGAGGCAACTCCTTCCTGTTTTTCAATTCTTCAAGGATCACTTCGATCGCTTTATCCAATTGATCGTCCTTTCCTTTGTACTCATCCGCAGGATTGTTGTACACCACGATGTCAGGATCCACGCCATAGCCTTCTACCGGCCATGTCGTACCTTCAATGTCATAGTTGGCAAATTCAGGACGATTGAGGTAGCCGCCATCTACAAAAGGCAACGAACCACGGATCCCCACGATGCCTCCCCATGATCTGCGTCCGATCAATTTTCCAAGGCCCATGGCCCTGAAGCGATAAGGGAAAATATCACCATCCGATGCGGAATACTGATCCATCAGCAATACTTTAGGTCCATAAGCAGATTCCGGATCTGTATTCGGAATCTTGACATTCCTTGGCATATCGATAAAGATAGGCTTGCGGTTGAGTCGCTCTGCGATGTGAGGGGATACATTACCGCCGCCATTGCCGCGATCATCGATGATGAGGGCTTTCTTCTGCAACTGAGGATAATAGTATTTTACAAATTCATTTAATCCTCCCGATCCCATATCCGGAATGTGGATATAGCCCACCATGCCATTCGTCTTTTCAGATACATAATCGATATTCTTTCTGACCCAATCGATGTAATAGAGATCAGATTCATCGCCGGTAGGCACCACTAATGTCTTACGGCTTCCTGCCTTATCTGCTTTACCGTTTACTGTCAGCTCTATGGTCTTTCCTGCAGTATTGATGAGCAATTCACTGATGTCGCTGACAGATGACGTGCTGACACCATTAACCTCGATGATATAATCTCCTTGCTTCACATTCACACCGACTTCCGTGAGCGGAGACCTGGAACCATTGGACCAGTTTTCTCCCTTGAAAATCTTATCAATCCTATAATAACCTGAAGCATCCTTGCTAAGTTTCGCACCGAGCAAACCCATTTGAATACGTTCACTCTTTGGAGCATCACCACCGCCTACGTAGGCATGACCAACACTTAACTCTCCGATCATTTCACCGATGATGTAGGTAAGATCATGGCGGTGATTCACGTATGGCAACAGCGGTTGATATTTAGCCTTCATAGCTGCCCAATCGATTCCGTGCATGCCCGGATCATAAAAGAAATCACGCATCTGTCTCCATGATTCATTAAAGATCTGTTCCCATTCCTTTTTACGATCCACCATCAGCTTCATATTGGACATATCCACTTTCTTATCCATGTTGGCCTTATCCTTCGGCAGGTCCACGATGGCAAAAGCGTTGTCCTTATACAACAGCATCTTCTTCATATTGGAAGAGATCACATAGCTGCTGAATTCTCCCACCTCAGTCTCCTTCTTATCCTTGAGGTTGTACCACTTGATGACTGACCTTGGTGATTTTGTAGAACTGGTCATGTAATACACTCCATCCTCGACAGCCTGGATATTAAAATAATTTCCCGCACTGACAGGCAATGCCACCACGCGATCCTGTATGCCTTCGAGATCAACCACCACTGCAGGGGTTGATGGCTTTGCAGCTTCTTTAGGTTCTTCCTTTTTGTCTTTGTCAGATTTCTTTTTGTCTTCAGGCTTTGCAGCTGTTGTGCTGGCAGTATCTACTTTGACCTGAACCTCATCGTTTTTAGGTGCGAGAGGTGAAGGTGTTCCCTTAGCCAGTGTGACCAGGTATACTTTTGACATATCGGCATAACTGTGATTCCACTCTGTGCGGCTATACGTAGGACTGAAATCACGATCAGAAACGAAATACAGATATTTTCCATCCGGACTAAATACGCCACCATAAGCTTCATACCAGTTGTCGGTCACTTGTGTGGACGTCTTGCTATCGAGACTGTAGAGAAAAACCTTACTTCTGAAATCATCATCTGATCTTGTGTAAGCGATCCACTTACTGTCGCCTGACCAATTAGCTCCTGAGTGTTCCCAGGTATTGGCCTGGTCCACGAGGGTGACTTGTTTGGAAGTGATATCCACATACTGCAGTCTCATTTTCTTATCGGACCATACAATCTTCTTGCTGTCGGGAGACCATACCAGGAAATACTTGTACGTATCAGCACCCTGGGTGAGTTGAACAGGCGCTTCGATGCCGTCTTGTGTGCGGATGTAGATTTCATCTTCGCCGGAAACATCACTGATGTATGCGAGGTATTTTCCATCCGGTGACCATACTACGGCACGTTCATGCACACCCGGTGATTTGGAAAGATTTCTTGTGATACCATCCTTTGCCGGAATGGTCCATACATCACCACGGGCGGTAACGGTCAGACGATTGCCATCGGGGCCCAGATCGAAGTCTCCTGGTTCGATGTATGAAGAAGCATCCACCATTTCATTGCGACCGATAGCACCATCATCCGCGATCATGATCGTCACTTTAGATGACTTGCCTGTCTTGAGATCATGCAGGTAGATGTATCCGCCATTCTCATATACAATCGCATCCGTACCCAGTGAAGGGAACTTGATATCGAATTCAGTATAATTCGTGACTTTGGTGACTTGCTTTGTCTTGAGATCATGGACAAAGAGATTCATCGTGCGGTCGCGGTCGCTGCAGAAATAAATTTTATCGCCATACCACATTGGAAAAATATCCTGTGCGGTGTTGTTGGTGATATTCTCCATCTGGCCGGTAGCGAAATCGTAGATATACACATCATCGGCCATACCTCCCTGATAATATTTCCAGGTTCTGAATTCACGGAAAATCTGATTCATCGCCATGCGTTTTCCGTCCGGGCTGTAGGAGCACCATCCGCCTACGGAGAATGGAAGTTCCTCAGATGGTCCTCCATTGGCGGGGGCGATGTAGAGTTGTCCTTTAAAATCATTAAAGGATGTTTTGCGGCTACGGTATACGATGCCTGAATTATCATTTTTCCAGGTCATCACGATGTTGTTGGGACCCATACGATCTCCGAGATCATCGCGGCCCAAAGTGGCGGTATAGGTGAGCCTGGCAGGTGCACCTCCGTTGGCCGGCATTTTATAGACTTCAGTATTGCCATCATACTGGCCGGTAAAGGCAATCGTCTTGCCATCCGGTGAAAACCTGGCAAATAATTCGTTGCCGGAGTCGGTCGTGAGTTTCCTGGCCATACCGCCTGAACGGGCTACGGTATAGAGGTCACCGGCATAACTGAACACTATGGATTCTCCGGACACGGTTGGAAACCGGAGGAGTCTGGCTTCCTGCTGGGCATGTAGCTGAATGCCTGCCAGAAAGACAATCAATAAAGAAAAAAACCTGGTCATTGTTCGCATGTTTAAATGATAGATAAAGTGCAGACAAGGTCTGCAATGGGGCAACAAGATACTTGTAAAGCCAGAAAATGGCGTCCTAATTTAGACCGGGGGAAGGAACAATCAGATGATCCGTTTGCTTTTTGCGGAGTATTGGTTGGTGTAGCCAAATTCATCTCCTTTATTTTCCGGTTTATTAAACCGACGTTGTATGAGGTCGCTGATACGCATCACCGTCCGACTTAAGATTTTCGCTGATCTATAAAATACCAGATGATCATGGCCAATAATGGAAGCATGACCAGCACAAGGCTGAATGATTTCTGCTTCAAACCAAAGCGAAGCACCAAACTTCCAATCATAATCGCCAGCATGCTGACAATGATGAGGATATTAAGGCCCGCATTGGCTCCGAAGCTATCCCTGAATCCCTTTCCGGCAAAGACTAATAGTACGATCAGGATATTGATCACCCAGCAAAGCCAAAAAAGGAAATTCATTTTACACAGATTATAGTTGGTCTGATTTTCTTTAGGCAATGTCCATTCCAAAGACGAATAATTCTTCGCCTTCGAGATTCAGTGTGCGTTCATACCGGAAACCTAACTTGGTCAGTAACCGGATGGACCGTTCATTGTCTTGTGTCGTGATCGCTTCGATACGCTTGAGTTGTAAAATCTCCTCAGCAAAATCAAGTGCGGCCGCGGCGACTTCGAATGCGTAACCCTGGCCCGTGTATTCAGGCAGAAACGCAAATCCGAAATCAGGGTGCTCTAAAAAATCCCGCTTTGTAAATCCGCATGTGCCGATGGGCTCGCCTGTTTCCCGATGTGTGACCAGGTAAAATCCGTATCCGAGTTGATCATAATTGCGCATCGCCCCATTTTCGAGGTAGTGCTTTGCATCTTCTTCGGAATGGACATTGCGATCACCGATATATTGAATCCATGTGGGTTCATTGAGCAACCGGAGCATAAATGGTGCATCCTCTGCGCAGAACTTTCGCAGACAAAGGTGGGAGGTTTCAAGAATATTGCGCATCAGTGGTGTTTTGCGCAAAGGTAGGCTCAATACCTTGGATCATACATATAGGCCTCCACAGTTTTACGCAAATCAGCCGGGCGTTCGGCCCTTGCCATATCCGAATCAAACAACTCCTCTGCGACGGCAATAGCAATCTCCCATGAAATGCGCCTGATCTCCCGAAGTGGCGGATAGAGTGCCCCCAGATCTATATCCTCCTGACTGACGATCTGGGCCAGCGTACGTGCGGCGGTGAGGAAACTATCATCCCTGATCAATTTTGCCTTGGAGATGACTGCTCCCAACCCTACCCCTGGAAAGATATAGGCATTGTTTCCCTGGCCGGATCTGAATATTTTGCCTTCATAGTTGACCGCTTTGAAAGGACTGCCACTGGCAAAAATGGCTTTCCCTTTGCTCCACTCATAAGCTTGCTGAGCAGTACACTCGGCCTTATCCGTTGGATTGGAGAGTGCAAAGATGACTGGTCTGTCATTGTATGCGCTCATGAGCTCTATCGTTTCTTTCGTAAACGATCCTCCCTTTGCGGTAGCGCCAATCAGCACATGCGGCTTGACCATCTCGATCGCATCATGAAATTCCATAAATGGAACATCATGCGCATAAGGTACTTTATGTTCGGCGAGATCCTTCCTGCTCGTCACTACGAGACCTGTACCATCGACAAACCATAATCGCTCATAGGCTTCCTTTGTACTGAGTCCTTCAGCTTCAAAGGCCTTGACTAATAACTCAGCGATACCTGTTCCCGCAGAGCCCGCGCCGAGGAACATGATGCGCATATCCTTGTAGGCACGACCAGTGATCCGGGTTGAAGCATAGAGGCCCGCGAGAACAACAGCTGCTGTGCCCTGGATGTCATCATTAAAACACAGTACTTTCTCCTGGTATCTGCGCAACAGTGCATACGCATTGTGCGTGATAAAATCTTCGAATTGAATGAGGGCGTCTGGAAAACACTCCTGCACGGCTTGTACGAACTCTTCTACGAGTTCATTGTACGCATCCTCTTCCAGTCGATGGTGAGGATACCCGATGTACAATGGATCCTTGAGCAGGTCTTCATTATTGGTCCCGACATCGAGCATAACTGGCATGCATTGATCGGGATGAATGCCCGCACAGGCGCAGTACAACGCGAGCTTTCCGATTGGAATACCCATGCCATTTGCGCCCAGGTCACCTAAGCCAAGAATGCGCTGGCCATCTGTAACGACGATCACACGTACATCTTTACGTGGCCAGTTTTGAAAGATGCGGCTGATCTGGCCTTTGTCTTCAGGTGAGATATAAAAACCTTGCGTATGCCTGAAAATATGGGAGAACTCTTTGCAAGCCTGTCCGACGGTAGGTGTGTAGATGATCGGCATGATCTGTTCGATATGTTCCACCACCAACCTAAAAAACAAGCGTTCGTTTCTGTCCTGCAATCCGGAAAGCAGGATATACTTTTCAATATCGGAATCCTTACGCCTGATATTCTCCATCAACCGCTGGATTTGAATATCCTGGTTGGAAACGGCATAAGGAAGCAATCCTCTCAGCCCATAGGCTTCGCGTTCTTCACGGGTAAAGGCTGTGGATTTGTTGAGGGCGTTATTATGCAGCAATTCGATATTTCTAAACTGGAATGACATCTGTGATGCGTTTTTATAAGGTGGTAAAATTAGCCTGATTTCGTCAACTTAGGACTAATCCGGGGATGGGGAAAAGATGATACTGGTCAGCCTCCCCCTTGACTGGTATCATCCCCCGACCAACCGGTAAAATTGCCGGACCAACCGGCGCACCATGTTTTGTGCCTGTCATGGAATTTATCATCTTTATGTATTGCAAGCGTGGCATTGTTTCCTTCATCTCCCAGGGGGAAATATTGCCATTCAAATGTGAACCTTTCAACGCTAATCACATCACTTATGTCCACCACCGTTTTGCTTTTACTATCCTTTGTGCCACCGCTGGCCATAGCGCTCTATATCTATATGCGGGATATGAACGAGCGGGAGCCCTATGGATTATTGCTCCTGAGTATGCTGTATGGAGGAATTGCCTTTTTTATATCCCGGGGCATTGGGTTTTTACTGCATCAGTTCATTTTCAGCGGGGAGCAATCCCTGACGTATCAAATTATATCTGCATTCCTCTTCACCGGGCTGTTGGCTGAACTGTTCAAATTCAGTTTTCTGCGCGGAGTTATATTTTACTATAAACATTTCAACCAACCATTTGACGGTATCGTGTATGCGGTGATGGTGGGAATGGGCTATTCGATTGCCGAAAACTGTCTTTATGTTTTTAACGGAGATACTGCGGATGCTGCATTACATATGGTGACCGCTGCCCCGGCCAATGCCGTATTTGCGGTGATCCTTGGGTACTTTCTTGGCAAGGCAAAATTACATCCGGAGAGGAGTGTGATGTTCAGCCTGATTGGTCTGCTGGCAGCCTCTTTTGCGCATGGTTATTATGATTACTTCATGCAGGTGGCTAACATTACTGGATTGTGGATCCAGGCTGGGATTTCCATCGTGATTGTGATTGTGCTTACGCAGATGGCGTTTAAATCGAGGACCAATAATAACGCGAGTACCTCGTGAGGTTACAGCACGATATTGTTTTTTGCCTGCAACGCAGGCGGAAGTTCCGTTTCCCCCAGCATCTCCCGCATATCGATTTCAATCGTCCTGCTCATTTGTGAAATGGGGACATCATTGGCACTGCCTTCGAATGGATTCTCTGTGCTTTCGCCTACTTGTTCGACGGAGGTGTATACCCATGATATCAGTACACTAAACGGAATCACGAGCCACACCATGTTGCCCTGAAGAAAACCGGTGACATGCTGATTGAGTTTATCAAAATCGCTAAGCATCCCGAAGGGCAGCATAACGCAGAAGAGTTTTATAAAGATGGAATTGATCGTTGAAAACTGGCGCGGGTAGGGAAAATTCTTGATGCGTTCGCTTCGTCCCTGGTGATCATAGAGATCACGGATGAGTCGCTCCAACTCGACAAACTGATAATTGTCGATTCGTTTTTCATCAAAAAGTTGGCGGATCTTTTTGCTTTGAAGACTGAGTAATTGAGCAGCCCTGTTTTTGGTTTTCATGATCTCATCAAACTCTGACTCCGGAATGTACTTTATCAATTCACTTTCGAGTGGGCTTTCGCGCTCGGGAACGGTATAATAGTATTGATATTCCTTATTGTATACTTTATGTATGGCTTCCCAGGCCCGGCCTTCTCTCAATTGATACCGAAGCGCGGTGAGCCATGCGAAATGCCGGTACACGAGTGATTGAACGATATCGGGGTCCTTTACAAAATCCCTGCTCATCACGCCCCATGCACGACTGGTGTTGACAATGGATCCCCAAATCTGTCTTGCTTCCCACGTTCTGCTGTAGGTCTGTGTATTCTTAAAACCTACAAGGAAGGCCGTAGCTGTACCCAATAAGGCGACCACCGTCCAGGGTATGGATATCCATGTGAGATGGAATACCTCGTACAATACCACAGGCACTGTTCCGACAATAATGAGCCAATAGATATTACGACGGGTCCAAAGAATAAATTCAGACAGTTTGTATGATTTTCCTGTATGCATAGCGATAATAAACCTTGCAGGGCTATTTAAGTTTAGGAAAATGTCCGTGGATAAAACGATGGCAAATAAACGCCGCACCAAATGCTTCGACAAAACTCAGATTCCCAACTTCTTCCTTTCCTCCTTCAATTTCAGTTCATCCAGATCCGCTTCCATTTTAGTTTCCTTCATGCCCACGCGGATAAATCCGAACAAACTCATGTACACATTGGCCATCCATACGAGCGCGAAGCCACTGATGAGATAGCCGCGCCAGTCGTCCATCAGCAATTTGTAGCCGGTGACGATCAGCGCGCCGATGGTCACGTAGTGGCTAAAGCAATATTCGCAAGTAAAGAGATAGAAAAATTTACGGGTGAGTATCCCTTTGGCCGTCTTGGATCGGGCCACGCAATATTCTCGTGGTTCGCGGAAAATCTCTTCATGGGTCACGGTCCAGGCGATGCTGGCGATCGGCACGGCGAGGAGGAAGAGCCAGGCGATTTGTTCGGAGAGTGGCGGCATGATTTGTTTTCGTTTTGGTATTGGGTGCGGATTGTCTTGAGAAAAATAGGGAGATTATTTCAGAATGTGACAGTGATGCGCGAAAGGAGTTTCGCGGACACCAGGTCGCAGGGAATCCTGCGCCCAACAGTTTTTGCATAATTAAACAACCACACGTAGTTCGGCACAGGATTCCCTGTGTCGGGGTGTCAGCAAATTTGCAATTTGCGTAAAAAAAATCAATGCTGGATCACAAGCCGTTTGTAACTGATAATTTCATTTTTGATGATATGCATCACATACACGCCTTGTGGCAAATGACCGAGTTCCAGTGTCGTGCCTGTAGAGAGATTACTTGCTTCGAATACACGCTGGCCGGAGG